>NZ_JBFRDD010000004.1:0-210783 GCF_052113425.1 Cupriavidus sp. YAF13 | reverse complement strand
GCCGTCAACTGAAAAACTTTGAGCGCATGAAGATCCTGTTGGATCGCTGGATCGACCTATCGATGGAGTTGTCAACTTTGCGGCTGGCCAAAACCGGGGACTGAGCTACCGGAAGAACTTGGCACTGTCCAGATTCTAAGATGGCGTTATTCACAATAAGGAGCCATTTCTTGGCAATGCGAGGAGCCGTTCAGGGTCAATTGCGCCAGCAGGTCTATCTACGCCTGCGCGAAGGCATCGAGACTGGGGTCTTCGCGGCTGGCGCCCGCCTGCCGCCCTCGCGCGAGCATGCACGTGTACTGGGCGTGTCACGCAACACGGTGCTCTGGGCAGTAGAGCGCCTGCAGTCCGAGGGCTACTTGGTCGCTCGGGTTGGCGATGGCACCTATGTGGCAGAGCKTAGCCCTCCGGTTCGTGGCACTGCACACGGGCTGAAGATTGTCGCGCACCAGTTGTTGTCGCAGCGTGGTCGCTTGATTGCCGAGACCGGTTCGCGCTGGAACCCCGCCACGGGCGAGGCATTACCCTTTCGCCTTGGTCGCCCGGCGCTGGAAGCGTTTCCGTTCGCCATATGGGATCGATTGGAGCGAAAGACACCGATCGCCACTCGCGTCGTTGGCGCCGGTTATACCGAGGCTGCCGGCCATCCACCGCTGCGCGCTGCGATCGCGCAATGGCTATTGGTGTCCCGCGGCATCCGCTGCGATGCGGGGCAAGTGCTGATCACCGCCGGCTCGCAACAGGCATTGGACCTGGTTGCGCGACTGCTGCTCGACGTTGGCGACGAAGTGCTGGTCGAAGACCCGGGCTATCCAGGTATCCGTGCCAACTTAGTAGCGCATGGGGCACTGGTGCGGCCAGTTCCAGTCGACGCGCAAGGACTGTGCATTGCGCAAGGCGCACCGCTTTATCCGAGAGCAAAGCTCGCCGTTGTGACGCCAACGCATCAGTTCCCGCTGGGCGTACCCATGAGCCTGGCTCGCCGCAGCACCCTGATCGAGTGGGCCCGAGCGAATCGAGCATGGATTGTCGAGGATGACTATGACGGCGAATTCCAGTACGGCGCCCAGCGGATTCCCGCGCTCTGCAGCATGGCGCACGACGCGCGCGTACTGCATGTAGGCACGTTTTCGAAGTCACTGGGTGCGGGGCTTCGATTGGGGTTCATCGTGCTGCCTGATGAACTGGTCGATGCGTTCACGCGAGCGCGGGCGTTGAGTGATCGCCAATCGCCCGGCGCAGTGCAGGATGTACTCGCGCGATTCATCGCCGAGGGTCATCTGCTACGTCACCTGCGTCGCATGCGAGAGTTATACCGAGAGCGTCAGGCCTCGATGATTCACCATCTCACGCGAGCCACCAACGGTGCGATTGCGCTTGAACCCAGCTTACATGGCATGCATCTCGCCTTCGAAATAGGTGGACAAATCCGAGACACTGATTTGAGCCGGCGAGCGCAAGACGCAGGCGTGCATCTCGCGCCGATCTCGAGCTATTGCATCGCGGCAAAGCGCCGCGGTTGGTTGTTCGGATATGCGGGCTACGACGAGGCTGCGCTCGCTCGTGCAGCACGTGCGCTGGGGCGGCAATTGGGATGATCTGGAAGGACTAAAGGTACGGGCGATCCCTCGAGACCGCGATCCTTGCGAGGCAGAGCGGTTGGTCACGACGCAAGGTGCGTATTGCAATGCGTTGGCCGGCAGGGGAGCTTGATCGTCAGATTGTCCGATTGCCCGATTGTCATAACGAGACGCGGCGGCCAATCTCCACCACCTGATCGCTGGGCAGCCGGAAAAGATCGGTAACGTGCATGCCGTTCCTGACCATCAAGGCGAACAGCTTGCCTTGCCAGCGCGGCATCCGGCTGTCGCCCTCGCGCAGCACGATGGTCTCCAGGCCCATGTAGTAGGTAATGGTGCCCAGGTCCAGCCCGCAGGGCAGCAACTGGGGCAGTAGCAGCAGCTTGGGAATATCGGGCCGCTCCATAAAGCCGTAGCGGGCGTTGGCGCGCCAGAAGCCCGGCATCAGTTCCGTCAGCGTCAGGCGCTCGGCATCCTTGATCCACGGCACCGTCTCCGTCACGATGCTCACGGCAAGGATCTTTTGCTGCAAGGCGTGGTTGCGCTTGACATGCCACAGCATCACCGGCGGCGTGCCATCCAGCGTTCGCGTCAGGAACACCCCGGTCCCAGGCACGCGCGGAACGTTCTTTGCCCGCACCTCGGCCAGGAACGCTTCAATCGGCATGATGTCTTCGTCGATGGCTGCCGAAATCGCGGCCGTGCCCCGATGCCAGATCGACATGACGCCGTAGACAACCGCCGCCAGCATCAACGGGATATACCCGCCATCCAGTACCTTGGCGAGATTGGCCACGAAGAACCCGCCGTCGATGGTCAAGAAGACGCCGGACACGGCCGCGCTGGCCCACAGGCTCCAGCCCCAGATATCGCGCATGGCGATAAACAGCAGCACGGACGTCATCAGCATGGTGAGGGAAACGGCGATGCCATAGGCGGATGCCAGTTGATCCGATGACTTGAAGAAGAGCGCCAGGCCGACCGTCACCACCATCAGCAGCCAGTTGACCGTGCCGACATAGATCTGCCCATAGCCCTCCTCGGAGGTCTGCCTGATCCGCAGATGCGGCAGCCATCCTAGCAGGATCGCCTGGCGTGTCATGGAAAAGGCGCCGGTAATGATGGACTGGCTGGCGATCACCGTCGCCATGGCGGCCAGGATGACCAAGGGCACCAGCAGCGGCGGCGGGCAGAGCAGGTAAAAGATGTTGTGCGTTGAGTCGGCCCCGGACAATACCAGCGCGGCCTGTCCGGCATAGTTGAGCAGCAGGCTGGGAAAGACGATGACGGACCAGGCGAGGCGGATCGGGCGCGGCCCGAAATGGCCCATGTCGGCATACAGCGCCTCGGCGCCGGTCACGCAGAGGAAAATGCCGCCCAGCACCAGGAAACTGGTATAGCCATTGGAGAACAGGAATTCCAGGCCATAGACCGGATTGAGCGCAATCAGGATCGATGGGTGCAGCAGGATGCCGCGAATGCCAAGCACGGCTATGCACAGAAACCATAACGCCATGATCGGCCCGAAGGTCCTGCCGATGCGGGACGTTCCCATTGGCTGAATGGCAAAGAGCGCCACCAGTATGGCCACCGTGGCCGGCAGGATAATGGCTTTGGCCTCGGGAAAGACAATCTCCAGCCCCTCCAGCGCGGAGAGCACGGAGATGGCCGGTGTGATTGCGCCATCGCCATAGATCAACGCCGCCCCGAACAGCCCGGCGGCCACCACCAGCGGGCGTTTTTTCTTCTTGATCCCCAACAGCGACATCAGAGCGAGAATGCCACCCTCGCCGTTGTTATCGATGCGCATGGCAAAGGACACATACTTTACCGTCGTGATGATGATCAATGTCCAGATCAGCAGGCTCAGCAGGGCCAGGATAACCGGTGCCGACGGTTTGCCGCCCGAGAGCGCACGCACGGTTTTCAGGGTGTAGAGCGGGCTGGTGCCGATGTCGCCAAATACCACGCCCAGTGCGGACAACCCCATGATGGCGAGGCCGGAACGGGTTTTAGCGGGTGTATCGATCAGCGCAGGGGCTTGCGGCATGACTATCTCTCCAGGCAACCCATTGAAGAACATTCCGGGAAGCCCGGGATGGAGATCATGGTTTGTAAGCCAATATGATGATAATCGCGAGGCAAGACCCGTGGTCTGTCGGCGAAACGTGGACTGGCCCGAGCGCGAGGCGCTGGCCAGGGCGGGCGGCCCGGCAACCGCGCGTGCAGGTTGCCAAGCTGGCTGGTTGTGGGTGGGGTAGCCGGCGGGCCACCCTGGCGGGCAACGCGGTCAGGCTGCCGGAACCGGACGCCCGGTCAGCGGATAGTTCGGATCGTTGTAGCCATGCGTGGAGGCATGTCCGGGGCGCACCAGCTGGTCAACCAGGGCCTCCTCTTCGGCGGAGATGGGCACGCCGACGGCGCCAAAGTAGTCCTCGAACTGTGCCAGCGTGCGCGGCCCGGCAATCACCGAGCTGATGATGGGGTTGGCCAGCACCCAGGCGGTGGCGAACTGGCCCAGCTTGAGGCCGCGCGCATCGGCGTGCGCCTTCAGCGTCTGGGCAATCACCAGCGATTCCTCGCGGAATTCCGTTTCCATCATGCGGCGGTCGGCACGGCCCGCGCGTGAGTCTTGCGGGGGCTGCTGGCCAGGCAGGTACTTGCCGGTGAGCACACCGCGCGCGATCGGGCTGTAGGGCACCACCCCAAGGCCGAAGTGCTGGCAGGCCGGCAGGATTTCCACCTCGGGCATGCGGTTGAGCAGGTTGTAGTAAGGCTGGCAAACCACCGGGCGCGGCACACCCAGCTGGTCGCACAAGCGTGCGGCCTCGGCGATGCGCCAGCCGCGGAAATTGGACAAGGCCCAGTAGCGGATCTTGCCGGCACGGACCAGGTCGCCCATGGCACGCACGGGTTCTTCCAGGTTTTCGCCGGGGTAGTCGCGGTGCAGGTAGAGGATGTCGAGGTAGTCGGTGCCAAGCCGGCCCAGGCTTTCCTCGACTTCGCGCAGGATCCAGGCGCGCGAGTAGTGCGAATGGTTGGGCGCAGCCTGCATCGGGTTGCCGAGCTTGCTGGCCAGGATCCAGTCATGGCGGTCGGCGGCGAGCAGCTTGCCCACCATGCGCTCGGAGCCGCCCTTGCTATACACGTCCGCGGTGTCGATGAAGTTGACGCCGTGCGCGCGGGCACTGTCGACGATGCGGCCGGCCTCGGCTTCGTCGGTCTGGTCGGCGAACATCATGGTGCCAAGGCATAGGGCCGATACCTTGAGGTTGCTGGCGCCCAGGCGCCGGTACTCCATCTTGAACTCTGACATTGCGGTCTTCCTTGATGTGGCTGGCGGTAAGGCAGTAAAGCGGTAAGGCGTGAGAGCTTAACGCCTGCGGGGAAATTCTGCCCGCCCCCGGCTCGAGGCTATGCCAGAATGCTAGCCATTGTGGTCCGGCTCCGCCAAGGCGAAAACTAACGATCATGCTCAGCCCCTCCCTCGTCGCGGCGACCGTGCTGGTGTTCCATCTGCTTGGCGTCGTCGCGGCCTTGCACGCGGTCATGACGGTGCGCACCGCGCCCGGCGCCATTGCGTGGGCTGGCTCGCTGGTGATGATGCCGTACTTCACGCTGATCCCGTACCTGATCCTCGGCAGCAGCAGTTTTGCCGGCTACGTGAATGCCCGGCGCTTCAACAACGACCGGTTGCGCGAGGTCACGCACGAGATGGGGCCGCACGAGCGCGAGGCGCGCGACGCCAGCGTGGTGCACTCGCCCTCCGAGCCTTACCTGCGCGCCTTGCCCCGGCTGACCGGCATGCCGTGCCTGGCCAATAACGCGGTGCGGCTGCTGGTCAACGGCGAGGCGACGTTCGAGGCCATCTTCGCGGCGATCGCCGCCGCGCGGCAGGTGGTGATCGTGCAGTTCTTCATCGTCCACGACGATGCGCTCGGGCGGCGCCTGCAGAGCCTGCTGTGCGAGCGCGCTGCCGCGGGCGTGAAGGTGTATTTCCTCTACGACAGCATCGGCTCGCATGCGTTGCCCAGCCAATACGTCAAGACGCTGCTGGCCGCCGGCGTGGAGGCGCGCGCCTTTGCCACGCGGCGCGGCTTTGTCAACCGCTTTCAGCTCAATTTCCGCAACCACCGAAAGCTGGTGGTGGTGGATGGGGCGTGCGCGTTTACGGGCGGCCACAACGTTGGCAACGAGTACCTCGGGCAAAAGCCGCCGCTGGCGCCCTGGCGCGACACGCATATCGAGATCCGCGGCAGCGCCGTGCTGGACTTGCAGATGGTGTTTGCCGAGGACTGGTTCTGGGCCGCGCGGGAGGTGCCGATGCTGCTGCCCCCGCCGGCAGCACCTGCCGGGGGCATGACCTGCCAGGTGGTGCCGTCCGGCCCCGCCGACGCGCAGGAGACCTGCTCGCTGTTCTTCGTCGAGGCGATCCAGGCGGCGCGCTGGCGGGTGTGGATCACCAGCCCGTACTTCGTGCCGGACGAGGCCGTGTTCGCCGTGCTCCGGCTGGCAGTGCTGCGCGGGGTTGACGTACGCATCCTGCTGCCGGCGCGCCCCGACCATCTCGTGGTGTTCGCCGCCTCCACGCTGTATGCCTACCAGGCGGTCTGCGCGGGCGTGAAGCTCTATCGCTACGAGCCGGGCTTCCTGCACCAGAAGGTCATCCTGATCGACGATGAGGCCGCGGCGGTTGGCAGCGCAAACCTCGATAACCGCTCGTTCCGGCTCAATTTCGAGCTGATGGTGATGACCGCGGACCGCGATTTTGCCGCCAGCGTGACGCGCATGCTGGAGGCGGACTTCGCGCAGGCCCGCCAGATCGAGCGCAGCGAATACACCGCCGCGCCGAGGCTGCACCGCGTGGCGATGCACGTGGCCACGCTCTTCGCGCCGATCCTCTAGCCGTGCGCGAGGCCCTGCGCTCCGTGCCTACAGATCCGCTTGCGCCGCTTGCATCGAGGTGCCGGTTGGCCAGTCGCGGCGCATGATGATGTAGGTGAAGGACGTCGACCAGCCGATCAGGATCAGGCCCACCAGCGGCTCGATGCTGGCGAGCAGGCGCGTGGCGCCGACCGGCGCGATGTCGCCCAGGCTTTGCGTGGTGAAGGTCTCAAGCGAGAAATAGAGGTAGACGATGGGCGTGATGGGATGGGCACTGGCGAGGCCGCCCAGGCCCAGCACATAGCCCGCCACCCAGTAGCCGACGGCGAACACCATGGCTTCAAGGCTATGGGCCAGGATGATGCAGACGATCAGCACGCCAACGTTGACGCGTCCGGTCCAGCGGCGCGGATTCATGCCTGACAGCAGGCGCAGGGCTTCGTAGTGGATGGCGACCACGGCCACGGTGAGGATGCTGGCGCAGGCCAAGGCCAGGAGATCGTGGACGGTGAGATTCATTGGGCATTCCTTGTCGGGCCGGGCTCGCCTCGGTTGCGACGCGGCACGCGATAGTGACCCCCCTTGCCGCCGGTATGTTCCCCGGAACATGGACGCGCACGGTCACAAACTGCTTGGAATGTAACGGGGGATCACGCGCAATGCCAGCCCGATGCGCACTAGCGCGGCTAGGGCTTGCCCTTCCGGGTGAAGTGGAAGTCCCACAGCAAAAACGCCTGGCCCGGCTGCCGGCATTGCTCATCAATCACAAAGCGCGGGTTGCCCGTGGCGACGAACATGCGTGCAAAGATCCGGCGGATCGCCTTGCGTCCGCGCACATCGTTGAAGGGATCCTTGCAACGGGCATCGTCGGCATAGAAGCGCGCAGTGTCGCCCAGCGAGGCGGGCCTAGTCGAACTCGACGTAGAGTTCGCCGCGTGGCCCGTCAAAGCCAACGCGTGGCACCTTGCCGTGTTCGCGGCTGGAGCGGGCCAGGGCGCGGAGTTCGGCCTGCCTGGCGGGCTCGCGCAGGCTGCGGCGAGCCTTGGTGCTGATCTCGACCGGGCCGCACAGAGGGTTGTCGCAGTCGTACCGCACCCATTGCCCGTAACTGCCTCGGCGGGCGCTGGCTGCGGCCTGGGTGCCGCAAAGCGGGCAGTATGCTAGTTTTTCCTTCATCGCCGTCAATGGTCGTAAAGGGGAGGGGGCAGGGGCAGGGAAATTGGTACAGGCACCATGCAGCCTCGCTGGTAGCAACGCAAAAGCCGAAATGAAACGTGGCCAGCCACGCAGCCAGGTGGTCAACGTCCTGGCAGATTTTGCATACAAGTCTGCGCAGTTCGCGGTTGTGGTGCTGCCCCTCTTTAGAGGGGATCGATTGGACGAAGGGGCGCTCGGGACGCAGTGAGCGCGGTGAGCGCGACGGTCACGGTTTGCGGGCGATGCCCTGGAGCCTGCGGGCCTGGCCCGGGGCGCCTGGTGGCCCGGATTGCCAGGCGCTGCGCGCGCGGCCATACTGAGCGCTCAGCAGTGTCCGTGCCAGAACGATCCCGGAACGATCTCCCCAGACATCCATGCGCCAAGACTCTCCCGACTCGCCAGCCAGTCCCCCGCACGACCATGACCACGACCATGACCATGACCATGGCCATGACCATGAGCATGATCACGGCGGCAGCACGCTCTCCGAGATGGACCTGCGCGTGCGCGCGCTGGAATCCCTGCTGGTGGAGAAGGGCTATGTCGACCCGGCCGCGCTGGATGTCCTGATCGAGACCTACGAGCAACACATCGGCCCGCGCAACGGGGCGCGCGTGGTCGCCAAGGCCTGGGCCGATCCCGCCTACAAGGCTTGGCTGCTGGCGGACGCCACAGCGGCCATCGCCTCGCTCGGTTTTACCGGGCGCCAGGGCGAGCACATGATCGTGCTGGAGAACACGCCCGCCACCCACAACATGGTGGTCTGCACCCTGTGCTCCTGTTATCCCTGGCCGGTGCTGGGACTGCCGCCGGTCTGGTACAAGTCCGCGCCGTACCGCGCGCGGGCGGTGATCGACCCGCGCGGCGTGCTGCGCGATTTTGGTTTTTCGCTGCCGCAGGCGGTGCAGATCCAGGTGTGGGACTCCACCGCCGAGCTGCGCTACCTGGTGCTGCCCATGCGCCCGGCCGGCACCGAGGGCTGGAGCGAGCAAGCGCTGGCGGAACTGGTGACCCGTGACGCCATGATCGGCACGGGCCTGCTGCCAGACGTGACCACGCCGGCTGGGAGCGCCGCATGCTCGCGCTTACGCTCGCCATGGGCGCGGTCGGCAAGTGGAATATCGACACCATGCGCGCGGCCCGCGAAAGCCTGCCGCCGGCGCAGTATCTCGGCAGCAGCTACTACCAGATCTGGTTCGAAGGCCTCAAGGCCATGCTGCTCAAGACCGGCATGGCCAATGCGGAGGAAATTGCCAGCGGCGCATCCACCACGCCGCCGCTGCCCCTCGCGCGCATCCTGAGCGCGGATCACGTTGCCCCAGCCCTGGCGCGCGGCACGCCCAGCGTCCGGCCGGCGCCGGGAGCCGCCCGCTTCCAGGTGGGCGACCGTGTACGCACCCGCCAGATGCATCCCGCCGGCCACACCCGGCTGCCACGCTATTGCCGTGGACGGCAGGGCGAGATCGTGGCTGTGCACGGCGCCCATGTGTTCCCGGATGCCAGCGCCGCCGGGGCAGGCGACCAGCCGCAGTGGCTCTACACCGTGCGCTTTGCCGCCACCGAGTTGTGGGGCCCCGACACCACCGCGGCCTCGGTGTGCGCGGATTGCTGGGAGTCTTACCTTGACCCGGCGGAGGTGGCCCATGGTTGATTCGGCGTCAACGTTGCCCTCGCCCGCAAGCCTGCTGGCCATGCGCTCAGCACTGCCGGCACTGCCTTGCGACAGCACCGGTCCGGTGTTCCGTGAGCCGTGGGAAGCACAGGCCTTTGCGCTGGCGCTCGCCCTGCATGCGCGCGGTGCCTTTACCTGGACGGAATGGGCGGCCACGCTGTCCAAGGTCATCCGCGAAGCCCAGGCCGGGGGCGATCCCGACAACGGCGAGCATTACTACCGCTTCTGGCTGACCGCGCTGGAGCGGCTCACCGCGGCCAAGGGCCTGGTCGACGGCGCCGCGCTGCTGGACCGGCGCAACGCGTGGGACGCCGCGGCCCGGCGCACGCCCCACGGCCAGCCGATCGAGCTTGGCTGAGGTGGCAAGAGGCAGGTTTTAGCGCGATATTCAGGCCAGAGACATGCCGCCGCAGCGCGCCCGGCCACTTGCCCGCCAGCGATCCGGCCCCGCTCGTGCTACCGTAGCGGACTAGACGCTATCAAGCGCCCCGATGCCGCGCCGCCAAGGCCGGCGCAACACTCCGACTGACATGAACGACACAGAGATCCAGCTGATCGGCTCGGCCCGCTTGCCGACCCGTTTTGGCGAATTTACCGCCCACGCCTTCAAGGGTGCCGTTTCGGGCATCGAACACCTTGCGCTGAGCGTCGGCGACATCACCGGCGAGGCTGTGCTGACCCGCCTGCATTCCGAATGCCTGACCGGCGACGTGTTCGGCTCGTGCCGTTGCGACTGCGGCGAACAGCTCGACCTGGCCATGAAGAAGATCGCCGAGGAAGGCCGCGGCATCCTGTTGTACCTGCGCGGCCAGGAAGGGCGCGGCATCGGCCTGGGCCACAAGATCCGCGCCTATGCGCTGCAGGACGGCGGGCTCGACACGGTCGACGCCAACCTGGCGCTGGGCCAGGAAATCGATAGCCGCAACTACGCCTTTGCCGCCGACCTGCTGCATCAGTGGGGCGTCAAGTCGATCCGGCTGATGAGCAACAATCCTAAGAAGAAGCAGGCGCTCGAAGCCGCAGGCATCAAGGTAGTGGAGCAGATGCGCCATATCGTGCCGTCCAACGCCGAGAACGAAAAATACCTGGAGACCAAGCGCGAGCGGATGGGCCACCTGTTGGATTGAAGCCAGGCGGCAATCTAGGTGTCATGGGCCGGTATGGCGCCGGCGCCATACCGGGCTGGAGGGTGCAAAAGCACTACCTGAGCTACTGAAAGCGCACAAATTGGGCAATGCACATGGCCTTGTCCGGCTACACTTTCGGATCGACGCTATCCCTTAAGCCGCCTTCCAACATGCTTGCCACGATTCGACGCAGTTGCGGTGACAGCTTGCTACGCCTGCGCCGCCTGCTGGCCAAGGAAGTACATCTCGACATTCGCCAGCCCGCGCAGGTAAAGCGTATTCATTTGCTGGGATTGCTTGCCTTCGTCGGTTATCCACTGTTTTACGTTGTCTGGAAGTATCTCTTTCCGCAACCGTACGAGAGCCTGATGCTGCGGCTGCTCGCCATGGTGATGTTCGCCCCGCTGATCCTGACTGGCGACCTGCGCGATCGCAAATGGCTGCCGGCCTATTTCTTTGTCACGCTGACCTACGGGCTATCGTTCCTGTTTGTCTACCTGTACCTGATGAATCACGGCAACCTGGTGTGGTCCCAGTCGCTGGTGATTGCCGTCGTCATCCTGTTCAATTTCAGCGGTTGGCTAGCGGGCGCCGCTTCGCTCGCGCTGGGAACGGCCGGAGCCTGGCTGGTCTACCGCTTCATGACTCCGCCGGCCGAGATACTGACGGTCAACTGGCTGATGGAGCTACCGATCATCGGCTTCACGATCTGTACCGTCGCCGTGCTCAAGATCGACCAGCGCATCCTGATCCAGGAAAAACTCGACGGGATGGCGATCGCGCTGGGTACCGTTGCCCATGAGCTGCGCACGCCGATTCGCAGCATCGGCTCCACCGCGCTGGGCATGGCGCGTTACCTGCCCGGCTTGATCCGCTTCTATCAGGAAAACGAGACTCCGGCGAACACGCTGAACCTGCCGCCGGGGCATTTCGGCCTGCTCAAGGACGCTTTGCCGCGTATCCAGCTTGAGGTTGACCGCATGAACCATGGCATCGACGTCCTGCTTGTGAACGCGCGGGTCGGTGCGATGCAAGAACCAGACGAGGAGTTTCTCCTGGGCAACGCTATCAATGAGGCCTTGGCGCGCTATCCCTTCGAAGCGGGGCAGCGCGAGAGCGTTCATGCCGATTTGGAAGAGGATTTCGTGGTGCGCGCTGACCAAAAACTCCTGGTCATGGTGCTGTTCAACCTTATCAAGAATGCGCTGCATGCCATGGCCCGCGCGGGCCATGGTGAAATCCGGCTTTGCACCGAGCGCGGCACTCGCCGAAACCGGCTGATCTTCCGCGACACTGGCAGTGGCATTCCCGCGCGCGAGCTGTCATCAATCTTCAAGCGCTTTCATACCTACCCCCGCAACGAAGGCACGGGCATCGGCCTGGCCTTCTGCAAAGACACGCTGGAAGCATGGGGTGGCCGCATTCATTGCCACTCCATCGAGCATGAGTACACGGAATTCATGCTGGAGTTTCCGCCCGTCGCTGCGCCTGCCACGCCGGCCAGGGAGGGTGGCGGCGCGGCTGGCTAGGCTGCCTTGCTCGCCGGGATCAGGCGGCGTCGAATGTCGTTTCCAGTGCCTCATGAGGCACTGGCGTTGAGGCCTGCCTGTCTGCGACCAACCTGGCGCGAGGCGCATTTCGCAGCCGCTGGGTGGAGCGCCAGCTAGCCAGGCCAATCTCATCGCGGATCTCGGCGCAGACCTGGATCAGCCGTTCGATTTCCACGGCGGTCAGGCATGCGTTCATGGTCAGCCGCATCAGAGCCCGGTCACGCGCAGTGGCCGGCGCGCAGAATACGGCACCGAAGATGCCGCGCTCCTGCAAGGCATTGCGCAACGCTAGCGTTTGCTGCTCCGTACCTGACTCCAGCGCGATGATCTGCTCCGATCCCGCCGACACGTTGTAGCCTAGGCCGGCGAGCGCATTGCGCACCTCGCTCGAGACCGCGTGCAACCGCGCCCGGCGATCATCGGCCGCGACAATAAAATCGGCGGCCGCATCGAACCACGCCAGTTCATGGTGCAACAGTCCCGAGCTGAAAATGGCGGGGCGCGACTCCATGGCGAAATAACCCTTGAACGATGACGGGCACGTGATCAATCCGGCCCGGCCACCAAAAGCCTTGGCGAGACTGGCAGTCTGGAAATGAACCCGGTGCGACAGCCCGAGTTGTGCCACGAGCCCTGCACCAGCAGGACCGTGGGTGCCAAGTGAGTGGGACTCATCGACCACCAGCACGCTGCCGGTGCGCTCTGCCACGTCCACGAAATCCGTCAGTGGGCACAGGCTGCCATTGGTGCTATAGACAGCGTCCACCACGATGATGCCCGGGCCGTCCTTGCGGATCTGGCGCTCGGCATGCTCGGCGTCGTTGTGGATGAAGGGAATGGCGCGGGCATGTGCGGCGTGCGCGCCTTCCCACAATGACATATGCGCCAGCATGTCCAGGTAGACTGGCGTGCGCTCATTGGCGATGCTCTGCAGCAAGCCCACGTTGGCAGCCCAGCCAGACTGGCACAATAAGCTATCCTCGGCACCGGCGAACGCCGCCAGCTTACGCTCGAGGCGGCTGGTGGGATTGTCCCCGTGCAGGAAAATCGCCGACATCAGCAACTCGCTCTCCGGCCGGGACATCGCCGTGCTCTGGGCGGTGACCAGCGACTGCTCGCCAAGCAGGCAAAGATAGTCGTTGCTGGAAAAGTGCACCGCATCGGGTCCGGGTTGCCGTCCGTGCAGTAAATGGCTGCCGCTCCAACGTTTCTGTACCCGTTCCACCTCGTGCTCCGCTACCCGCGCGGTGACAAATTCTGGCCATGCTGCTGCCGCTCTCGACACATTGGCAGTTTGCAGACAGGCCTGATTAGTATTGCTCATTGCTTTCCCCTAGGAAGTACTCCGACGAAAGAACCGGCCGCGAGACGGCCGGCGATGATCGTGGCAACGCAGGTGCTGCCCGCGCCCTGTGCTTATGGCTTTGTTTGTTTGCACGGTCCGGGGCGAGCGTGGCTGCCTGCAGCGTGTTGCGTCGACAGGCTATTCTGCCGTGTGCCGGAGAATTCTCCCTGTTCACTCGCATACAGCTTGCGCGGCGATATCTCGCCTACGTTTGCGCGAGGGACTCGGCGGGAGCGTTGGCGGGAAACACTCCAACGGCTCGCACAATGACCGCAGCGGCCGGATGAACCGTGTCCAGCTGCAAATATTCTGTCGGGGCGTGGCCCAGCACGCGGCGGAACATGGTCGAGAACGCCGCCGGGCTGTCGTAGCCGAAATCCAGGGCGATGCGCGTGACAGCATCGCCGGCGGCCAGCCGGGACAAGGCCAGCACCACGCAGGCGCGCTGGCGCCATGCCGAAAACGCCATGCCGGTCTGCGCGCGGAAAAACCGGCTGAAGGTCCGGCTGCTCATATGCAGCGCCAGGGCCCAGCGCTGCGGCGAATCATGCGTGTCGGGCTGCCGGAGAAAGGCGTGGCATAGCGGCGCGAGCCGCGCATCGCGCGGCAGCGGAATATGCAAGGGCAGCGCCGTCATGCCCGCAATCTCATGCAGCAGCAGGGCGACCAGCGCGCCGTCCCGCCCGTCGGGATCGTAGTGCGCCGGTATCTCCACCGCGCCGATCAGCAACTGCCGCATCAAGGCGGATATCGCCACCACCTGGCACGTATCGCCCGGCCCGCGCACGGCGCCGGGCTCGATATACAGGCTGCGCGTGCTGACGCCCAGCATCGTGACCTCATGCGCCATCCCCGGCGGAATCCAGACCGCGCGCTGCGGCGGGACGATCCAGTTGCCATCGTGCGTCGCCACATGCATCACACCCGTGGCGCCATAGAGCAGTTGCGCGCGGCGATGGGCGTGGCGCGGCAGCAGGTAGCCCTTGGGGTAGTCGGTGCCGATCGCAACCACGGGCCTGGGCACGTGGTCGTAGTCGTCGATGCGGACGTTGCGCATGGAAGGAGAGGGCGGCGGAACGGTGGAATGGCCGAAACACAAATATTATTGACCAATCTTCGAAGGTTGGCCATGCCAACCGTACGTATCGTGGGCGGACCTGGAACCCACTCCTCCTTTGCGATGCTTTATCTCCTCTTTATCCTGTTTGGCTGCCTGACTGGCTTGACCACGGTCCTGTTCGGCTTCGGCGGCGGGTTTGTGGTGGTGCCTTTGCTTTACCGCGCGTTGAGCGTCGCCGATGCGCATGGGCCAGGCCAGTCCGCCATGCATATCGCGGTCGCGACCTCGACGGCGGTGATGATCCTGAGCGCCGCGCTCGCCACGCGCAGGCATCGCCTGGCAGGCAATATCCTGTGGCCTTACGTGTGGCCGCTGGGGGGATTCATCGGCTTGGGCGCCGTCATGGGCGCCGGCGCCGCCACGCTGGCGAGCAGCGACGTGGTTCGCCTTGCCTTTGTGGCCTACCTCGGTGTCACGCTGCTGGATTGCCTGGCACGCCGCGGCTTTCTCGCGCGCGCCGGGCAGGGCTCACCGCAGCGGCTCGGGCAGGCGCAGACGGTGGCGGGCGGCCTGGYGATCGGCATGGTCGCCACGTTCCTCGGCGTGGGGGGCAGCGTCATGACCGTGCCCATGCTGCGCCGCCGCGGCCTGAGCATGGCGCAAGCCACGGCAATGGCGAACCCCTTGAGCCTGCCGGTTGCCGTGCCGGGCACCCTGGCCTATGTGGCCATGGCGTGGTACCAGCCGGTGGCGCTGGGCCGCGGTTATCTCGGGTACATCGACCTTGCCGCGTTCGGCCTGCTATCGATCGGCGCCTTGGCCGGCATCCGCCTTGCCGCCCCGCTGGCCGGGTGCATCCCCGATCGCGTGCATGCGCGCGTCTATCTCGGCCTGCTGGCCCTGGTGATGGTCAGCATGATGTTCAAGTAGGCGCAAGCCTGGCGCCTGACGTGCAAGGGCGGCAGCGCCCGCCAGCAGCCGTTTGCCCGGTGCTGCCACGGCCAGATAGGGATTGGCATCCCGCCCAAGAGCCTTCTAAGATCAAGGCACACCCACCCGTGCGGGGACATCACCATGACCAATACGAGCAAGCCTGTAACGCCAACGCCCCCCGAGACGCCCGCGCGGTCCAAATCCAAGCCATCGCCGGGCAGCAAGGATGATCATGTGGAGGACGAACTCGACGAAGCCCTGAGGGAAACTTTTCCAGCCAGCGATCCGATTTCGGTGGACCACGGACGCGTCACCCGCCCAAAAAAATAGACGAAACACCGAGTCCGCGCATCCTGCCAGAGCGGCCGGGCCGCCCCGCTAGACCAGTTGCCGCAACTGCGCGACGACTTTCATCAGTTGCCCATGCGCCACGATCACGCCTGACTCGTCCTGGAGCGCTTGCTGGTAGCGGTCACGAAACGCCGGGTCGCTGTCGGGGCCAAACAATTTCTCGGTAGCCGCGGCCACCGCCCTGCAGGTTTCATCGTGATGCTCGGGCGCGTCCAGCTCTTCGTCGATCTCGATGATCAACCGCGAGAGCGGGTCCAGCCAGCGGAAATAGGTCTCCTCGGTGACAACCTGCACGAACAGCCCGGCCGGGATCGGGCCATGCAGGCGTTCGTACTCCGCGCGATTCAGTGCGATCACTTCCTTGTGCACCTTCAAGAGCGCGGCCCGCAGCGCGCGCAGGCCGCTGCGGCGATCCTCCTGCTTGGCCAGGAATTGCTCGTGTGGCATAGCCATTCTCCTTTTCTTATCGGCTCAGTGGGGCCGCTTGTCAGTATAGGCAGGAGGGCGCGCCCGGCGGCGGGCGCGTGGCTTGGCTGCAACCCCTAGGGTTAGCGCTGGCTTGCCTTGCGGGATGCCTTGTTGGCATACATGGCCGCGTCGGGGTTCGGCTGCTGGCAAGGGATGGTATTCATTCAACCACTCGAACGATGTCCCTGGCCTCAGCAGCGCAGCCGCGCCTGCTGGTCGCGCAGGTTACGGTAGCGCCGGCGGTAGTCCTCCTGCTCCGGCAGGCGAGCCAGGCGGCGCGCACTGTAGTCGGACTCCAGCAGCCGCATCTGGTTGGCCAGCCAGTAACACTGGTTGACCTCGGTGCGGGCGGCCTCGTTTTGCTCGCGCGCCAGGCGTGCCTGGTATTCGCGCTCCTCCGCCTCGCGCTTTTTCAGGAACTGCTGGTTGGCCGCGTCGGTAGCCGGCTCGGGGCTGATGCGGGAGAGATTGCCGCCCAGCGCCGCGCCCTGCCAGCCGGCCGGGCAGGCAGAGTCGGTGTAGAGCGTTTTATTGCCGCTTACGCATTTGCCGGCGTGGGCCAGGCCCATGCAGCAGGCAAGCACAAGCAGGACAAGCCAGTGCCGCATGGCAGTCTCCAGTTGGTACCGCCGGTGGCGGTCGCGGTGATTGTCGAACTGGTGGGCGTGTGCGCAACCCGGCCCATATTCTTGTTCGCCCCAGGGCAGCTTGTCCAGCAGCGCCGGCTGTTCTCCCCGGATTGTGGCGCCCTTGGATTCTCGGCATCAGAAACAGATTTAAGACGTTACGGAAGGCCGCAACAGCTGTCACGGCTCGGCATCCTCGTTCGGCACGCCGATCAGGTCAGCCGCCACCGAGCGCCGGGCATCCGCCGCCCGGAAATACCGCACCAGCGTCGCTACGCTGGTGTGCCCCGTCATGGCCATGGCCTCGGCCATCGGCACCTGGCGTGAAGCGGCCTCGGTCACAAAACCCGAGCGTAGCGAGTGCGCCGAAAAATCGCCCTCCAGCCCGGCCGCCTCGCAACGCTGCTTGACGATCTTGCGTACGGCGGCGTCGGACAGCGCCTCACCCACATGCCCGCCACGGCGCACGCGCCGGAAGATCGCGCCATCGCCAATCCCTGCAGCCGCCAGCCAGGCCTCCAGCGCCGCGCCCGCCGCGCCGATCACCGGCTTGGCGTTGTCCGGCAGGTCGGCCCCGGCCTGGTTGGTCTTGGACCAGCTTAGTTGATAGACGAACTCGCCCGGCGCGAGGCGCCGCAGGTTGGCCAGCGTGGCGCCCGCCACCTCGGAGCGCCGCCGGCCACCGCTGGACCAGGCGAACAGCAGCAGCGCACGGTCGCGCAGGCCGATCAGCGAATCGTCACAGGTCTCCAGCAGCCGGGATAGCGGCTCACGCGTCAGCGCCGCCTTGCGCGCCGGGCGCTCGCCGCGCTTGGCATAGGCCCGGCGCGTACGCGCCACCAGCTCACGCGCGGCCGGGTCAGCACAGGGGTTATCCAGGTTCTCCAGCCGATGTGCCTTGGCAATCACGGCCAGCCGGTGCATCAGCGTGGCCAACGCCGGTGGGCCGGCGCGCGCCTTGAGTCCGCTAGCGACCAGTGCCGCATCGATGGCCGGCGGCAATTCGCTCGTCTGCCCCTGGGGTGTGGTCCGCGTGGCGTGGTCTACGACGAACTGGATGATGACCGCCGGCTGCAAGGGAAGGGCGATCGGCTGGCCGTAGCGCAGCGCGAACCAACCTGCCCAATACCGTAAGGCGGAACGATAGCTGGCCACCGTGTTGGCGGATTCACCCTCGCGGTACAGCGCTTGCGCGGCCTGGCGGCCAAGCGGGTCGAGTTCGGACGGGCGCAGCGGCGCGGGAAAGTCGGCATGAGCGGGCTTCAGGCTGGGGGAATCCGGGCGATTTGGCAGGTTTTCGGCCTGGTCACCGAGGAATAGGGGTAGTTCTTCAGAAATCATAATAAATATGATGTATGCTGTATTAAATTATACAACAAGATCAGATAAGGCCCGATAACCATTCATTATCGTGCCTTATTCTTGAGGCGAGATCCAACGCCGCCCAAAAACTTGCCCGGACCATGCAAAACGCCAATCTGCCCGCCACGCGCTCCCGTTCCATCACCCAGCAAGATGTCTGGCAAGCCGCCGATGCCCTGCTGCTGGCCGGCCAGCGCCCAACCATCGAACGGATCCGGCTGCATCTTGGGCGCGGCTCGCCCAATACCGTCAGCCCGCACCTGGATGCCTGGTTCGCCGGGCTGGGCGCGCGTTTGCAGGACCCGCAGGCGTTTGCGGCGCCAGCGAGCCTGCCCGAGCCGGTGCACCAGGCCGCACGCTATTTATGGGATGCGGCACAAGCCGAGGCCCGGGCCAGCGTGTCGGCAAGCTATGCCACGCGGGAATCGGAGCTGGCGCTGGCGAGGGCAGCCGTCGAGGCAGAGCAGGCCGCGCTGGCGCAGGAGCGCGCCATCCTGATGGCGAAGCTGGACGCTGCCGACAACGCCGTGGCCGAACTGGCGCGCGCCCGGGATGAAGCCAGCGAACGCGCCGCCCGCGCCGAGGCGCAACTGATAGCGCAACAGGCGGAGAACGACGCAGTACGCGCCGCGCTGGGACGCGCGCAAGCAGAGAAAGACGCGCTGCTGCGCGATACCGCTAGCCAGCGTGCCGCTTGGGACAAGGAGCGCGAAACCATGGCGGATCGCTTTGGCGCCAATGAGCGGCGCATGGCGCTGGAACTGGACGGCGCGCGCTTGGCGCTGCGTGAAGGGCAGCGCCTGTTGGACAACGAGCGCAAGGCTGCCCAGCAAAAGCTGGCGGACGCGGCCGCAGCCGCGGGGCGGCAGGCCGAGGAACTGGCAAAGGTGGGGAATGCCGTGGCTGTGCTCGATGAGCGGGTCCGGCAACAGGATGGCTTGCTGGCCGAGTACCGGCAGCAATTGGAAAACCGGGGGGAGCCGGACGCGGATACCGCGCGGGCAGCACGCCCGCCGATACGAAAGGCTCGGCCGATCAGGCCCGCCCGGCCACCAAGGTTCAAGGTGTAAAGACGGTTTATCTTAATGCTAGATCTAGCATTGATAGCAGGGTGCAACCGGTTGAATTCATTGGCAATTTCGAGGACGTTTCCACACCGGAATGCCTAGCCCCTGACATCAACACATGCTGATAAGCCATTGATTTTCATGCGTTCCCATGGCCCGGCCTTTACTTCACCCGCAGCAAGTGCTTCTGGATTTTCCCACTCGTGGTCTTCGGTAGCGCATCGACGAAGTGATACCGGCGCGGCCGCTTGTAGGCAGCCAGCCGGTCGCCATGCACCAGGAAGCCATCGAGCACTGCCGCGGTAGCTTGCGCCCCGGGCTTGACCACCACATAGGCGCCGACAACCTGCCCCCAGGTAGCATCCGGCTCGCCGATGACCGCCACTTCCAGCACGGCAGCGTGTTCGATCAGCGCATCCTCGACTTCCCGCGGATACACGTTCTCGGCGCCCGAATTGATCATGTAGTCGATGCGATCGCGCACCCACAGGTAGCCGTCCTCGTCCAGGCTGCCGAGGTCGCCGGTGTGGTACCAGCCGTGGGCCAGGGCGCGCGCGTTGGCGTCCGGGCGGTTCAGGTAGCCGGCCATCATGCACGGGCCGCGCACCAGGATCTCGCCGACTTCTCCGGGTGCGCAAGGCTGGGCCGGATCGGTCGGGGCGTCGTCGTCGCGCAGCGCCGCCACGACCAGGTCGTGATTGAGCGAGGGCAGTCCGGCCGAGCCGGCGTGGCTGAGCTGCTCATGCGGATACAGCACGGACATGCAGGGCCCCATCTCGGTGGTGCCATACACCTGCACCAGCCCCGCGCCAACCACGCGGTCCCACTCGCGGATCAGGTGCGGCGCCATCGATGCGCCGCCGTACTCCACCAGCCGCAGCGACGACACATCGCGCGTGTGGGCGTCCGGATGGTTAAGCATCATGCCGACCATGGTCGGCGCGGCGAAGAAGTGCGTGACTTTCTCGGCCTCGACCAGTTGCCAGGCCTCGCCGGCATCGAAGCGCCGCTGCAGCACCTGTGTGGCGCCCAGCTGCAGGCGTGGCAGGAAACTGGTGTGCAGCTCCGCCGTGTGGTTCAGCGGCGCAATCGACAAGCCCACGTCCTCGCGCGACAGCGTCATGGCCTGATGCATCATCGCGTTGTGCGCGAGCTTGCTGCGGTGCGTGTGCAGCACGCCCTTGGGGCGGCCGGTGGTGCCGCTGGTGTACATCAGGATGCAGGGATCGTTTTCGTCCACGGCGATGCCGGGCGCGTCATGCGGCTGCCCCGCGGCCAGCGTGGCCAGGTGGTGCGTGGCAAAGGCGGGTGCCGGCTCGGGGTCCGCGTAGATCCAGCGTGTCGTGCCCGGGGCCAGCTCGGCGGCTTTTTCCACCACGGCGCAGCCTTCCTGCTCGAATAGCAGCGCGCTGGCCTTGCCGTCCTCCAGGATGAAGGCCAGTTCCTGGGCGGCCAGCCGGTAGTTGATCGGATTAAAGATCGCGCCCACCCGGGCCGCAGCCAGCATGCTGAACACAAAGGCTGGCGTGTTGTAGAGGAAGGCCGCAACCACGTCGCCATGGCCCACGCCGATCGACAGCAGCGCGTGGGCGTGGCGGTTCACCTCCGCATCCAGCTCGGCATAGGTCCAGGTGCGGCGGCTTGGCCCCATGCCGGCGACCAGCGCGGTCTTGCGCGGCAGGTAGCGCGCTGGCCAGGAAAGGGTGTCGCCCAGCGTAAGGACGTGACTCAAGGCAATGCTCCAGCAGCGGGGGTGGGGGGGCGCCGGCGGGCAAGTCAAGCCGGCGAAAGTGGTCGAATGAAAGCGGTCGAATATAAAGCCGGCGTCTCTTTTTGGGAAATAACGATTTGCACTTTGCATATATGGATCCGCCAGGGCACGCGCCGCGCCTAAGCCAATTCGAAGCCAATTGACGCAAGACGCCATGCGCGCAACTCGCTATCGTGCCAGCAAGGCCGGCGAGCCATCACTCGCCGATGACAACGGCAATCGATGACTGAGGCGAAAGGGGAAGCGCGTCCATGAACAAGCAAAGTCGGCAGGGCAAGGAAAACGTGCGGATAGGCGGCGCCTCCGGTTTCTGGGGCGATAGCGCAATCGGCCCGGTCCAGCTGGTGGACAAGGGCGACATCGACTACCTGGTGTTCGACTACCTGGCCGAACTCACCATGTCGCTGCTGGCTGCGGCGCGGCTGAAGAACCCGGAAGCCGGCTATGCGCTGGATTTTGTCACCGGGGCCCTGCGCTCGGTGCTCAAGCCAGCCATGGAAAAGGGCATCCGCATCGTGAGCAATGCCGGCGGCGTGAATCCGCGGGCCTGCGCGGCGGCGGTGCGCAAGCTGGCCGAGGAGCTCGGCGTGACGGTGCGGGTGGCGGTAGTTGACGGCGACGACCTGTTGCCGCAGCTCGGCGCGCTGCGCGAGGCAGGCACGCGCGACATGCAAAGCGGCGCCGCGATGCCGGCCCGCATCCTGACGGCCAACGCCTACCTGGGCGCCGTGCCGATCCGGGCCGCGCTGGATGCCGGCGCGGATATCGTGATCACCGGGCGCTGCGTGGACAGCGCGGTGACGCTGGGCGTGCTGATGCACGAGTTCAACTGGCGCCCCACCGACTACGACCTGCTGTCCGCGGGCAGCCTGGCGGGACACATCATCGAGTGCGGCTGCCAGGCCACCGGCGGCCTGCACACCGACTGGGAGCAGGTACCGGACTGGGCCAATATCGGCTACCCGGTAGTGACCTGCCGGGCGGATGGCACCTTCCTGGTCGGCAAGCCGCCCGGCACTGGCGGGCTGGTCAGCCCCGCCACCGTCGGCGAGCAGATGCTGTACGAGATAGGGGATCCCGCTGCCTACCTGCTGCCTGACGTGATCTGCGATTTCACCGGCGTCACGCTGCGCCAGGCCGGGCCGGACCTGGTGGAAGTACAAGGCGCCAAGGGCCGCCCGCCTACCGACAGCTACAAGGTCTCGGCCACCTATGCCGACGGCTACCGCTGCTCGGCGCAACTGACCATCGTGGGCTTCGATGCCGTGCGCAAGGCGCGCCGCAGCGGCGAGGCCTTCCTGGCGCGCACCCGCGGCATGCTGGCGCGGGCCGGGCAGCCGGATTTCACCGAGACCCGGCTGGACGTGCTCGGCACCGCCGCGGCCTTTGGCCCGCATGTGCCGCAACCGGCCTTGTTCGAGGCGGTGATGTGGCTGGCGGTGACGCATCCTGACAAGCGCGCGCTGGAGATGTTCGCGCGCGAGATCGCGCCGGCAGGCACTTCATGGTCGCCCGGCACCACCGGGGTAGGCGGGCGGCCATCGGTCAGCATGGCCATCAAGCAGTTTCCCTTCCTGGTGCCAAAAACGCGGGTCCAGCCTGCCGTGTGGCTTGACGAACAGCCGGTGCCGCTGCCGGCGGCCTTGGTCTGCGCAAGCGATGCGCAGACCAGCACGGTGCCGGCGGCCGAGCCAGCCCGCGTGTCGACGCCATCTGCCGCTACCGAGCCTGCCGCGGACTGGGTCGACGTGCCGCTGATCCGGCTGGCGTACGGGCGTAGTGGCGACAAGGGCGATTTCTCCAACATCGGCATCATCGCGCGCGACGCCGCCTACCTGCCGCTGATCGAAGCGCAGCTCACGGAGGCCGCCGTGGCCGCATTCCTTGCGCACAACGTCAAGGGCAGGGTGACGCGTTACTGCCTGCCCGGCATCGGCGCCTTCAACTTCCTGTGCGAGCAGGCGCTGGGCGGCGGCGGCATGGCGTCGCTGCGCAACGATCCGCTGGGCAAGGGGATGGGCCAGGTCCTGCTGGCCATGCCGGTGCGGGTGCCACCGGCGCTGGCGCGGGCACTGGGCGCCTGAGCCAGGCCGGATGCCGACACGGCATGCGGCATCGGGATAAACCCCCATCCGGCGGCTCTTCAGCCGCCATCGCTGGCATCATGACGCAGGCGCGCAAGGCCGCAGGGCGGCTGCCCGCGCGTTCTTGCCGAACCAGGCGCCAGCCGTCAGCCACATCAGTCACGTCAGCCATTCAGCCACGCGCGGCGCCGCGAACAGTGAGACTCAGATGCAGCCAGTTTTGCCATGCACACCTGACGTCACGGGCCTGCCGTGCGGGCGCCCGAGCGGAAGCTTCATGTGGATCGACCCCGACCGCGTGCTCTACGTCGGGCTGCTCGGCGCGCCGTCGGTGCGCTCCATCGGCGCCATCCTGCTTTATGTGGCGCTGGATGCACCGTTTCGCCTGAGCGTGGCGGATGGCGAGTGGGAAACCGCCGAGATTGCCTTCGTGCCGCCCTACGTCGCGCACCGCATCGCTTCCGACAGCCGCAGCCTGTGCGGCTTCCTGATCGAGCCCGAGACCGTCGATATGTCCCGCTTGCCGCCGCTGCTGCGCGGGCCCGGCGGCGCGCTGGCGGCCCCGCGCATGGCGCAGCATGCGCGCGACCTGATCGCCCAGCTGCGCGGCATGCGGCGGCCAGAGCTGGGCGCCGGGCTGCTCGATGCGCTGTTGCTGGGCGAGCCGCTGGCGCCGCGCGCGCTCGATCCGCGCATCGATGCGGCAGTGCGTCAGATCAAGACCGACCCGGGCGGGCGTAGCGCCGCCAGCGACCATGCGCGCGACGCCAACTTGTCGTTTTCCCGCTTCCTGCACCTGTTCAAGGAGGAGGTCGGCACGCCGTTCCGCACGTTCCGCACCTGGAAGCGCGCGCGCAGCCTGCTGCACTACGTCACCCAGGAGGCCAACCTGGCCGAGGTCGCGCTGGATACCGGCTATCCGGATTCCACGCATTTCAGCCACTCCATCCGCCGTGTGTACGGGCTCAAGCCGCGCGACATCTTCGCGGGCTCGCGCAAGCTCGCGCTGCATGGCCTGCCGCCGATGACGGCCTATCGCCCCGCGTAGCTGGCCAGGCGCAACCACTTTGCACAAGACCAACGGCGCGCCGCGCGCCAGAATCGAAGCCATCGAACCTCGCCAGGCCTGCCGCCAACGGCAGCCAGATACACCCCATGAAAGCAACCTGCCAGGACCTGCTGGACGAATACCGCGAGCTGGGCGCGCTTTGCGCCACGCTCACCCCCGCGCAATGGCGCGAGCCAAGCGCTTTCTATGACTGGAGCGCCTGGGACGAGATCGCCCACCTGTGCTATTTCGACCAGACCGCGCTGCAGGCTGCCACCGACCCGCAAGCCTTCCTGCGCGACGCGCAAGCACTCAACGCGCTGATGGCGGGGGGCGGGCATATCAGCGCCGTGGCGCGCGATACCTATGGCCACCTGGACGGCCCCGCCTTGCTGGCGTACTGGCAGCCGCTGTACGAGCGGCTGGTGCAGACCCTGGCCGCGCTCGACCCCAAGGCCCGCCTGCCTTGGTACGGTCCGCCCATGAGCGCCCGCAGCTTTGCCACCGCGCGGCTGATGGAGACCTGGGCCCATGGCCAGGACATCTGGGATACGGCAGGCCAGGCCCGCGCGCCCACCGCCCGCCTCAAGCACATCGCGCATATCGGCGCCACCACCTACGGCTGGACCTTCGTCAACCGCGGTGAGCCGGTGCCGGGGCCCGCGCCTTATATCGCGCTGAGCGCGCCCGATGGCAGCGAGTGGGTCTGGAACGAACCGCAGCGGGACAACTACGTGCGCGGCAGCGCGGAAGACTTCTGCCTGCTGGTCACGCAGCGCCGGCATCTGGACGATACCCGCCTGCAATACAGCGCCGGGCCGGCCCGGCAATGGCTGGCGCAGGCCCAGTGCTTCGCCGGGCCACCCGCCACCGGGCCGGCCGCCGGCACGCGCGTGTTGCGCACGGCTTCGGCAGGGTGAACGGCACCGCAGCGCCCGTTCAGGCCACGCACGGCGAGCCGCTGGTACCGGCGCTTGCCGCCGGGATCGACGCAGCGCTGCGCGGGCTCAGCGCCGATCCCGGCGAAACCTGCCTCTCCGAGCACGTCTTCGCCAACCTGTACCTGTTCCGGCAAGCGCACGCCTACCGCTATGTCGGCGGCGGCTATCCGCATATCAGCGGCGTGACCTATGACGGCGCGCGCCACGTGCTGCCGCTGTTCGCGCTGGAAACCACGCCGGTTGACGTGCTGCGGGCGCTGCTCCGCGAGCATGCCTGCTTCTATCCGCTGTCCACGGCCCAGGTCGCGCGGCTGGACCCCGGCATCTTCACCTGGACGGCATCGCGCGCCGACGCCGACTACCTCTATCCCGCCGCCAACTTCACGGCCTATCGTGGCACTACGCTGGCCAAGAAGCGCAACCTGATGAAGCAGTTGCTGGCCACGCATGCCGTCACCGCGCGCGTCTACCACCCCGGACTGGCCGACCAAGCCCTGGCCGTGCATGAAGGCTGGATGCAAGCCAAGCACAAGGCGCACGGCGAAGCCGACGACACTCCCTGCGGCGAGGCCCTCCAACACGCCGAACGGCTTGGCCTGGAAGGCTTCCTGTACGAGGTAGCGGGGCAGCCCGTGGGCTTCGTGCTGGCGCAGGAGATCCGCCCAACGGTCTTCGCCATGCGCTTCGCCAAAGGCCTGGCGGCCTGCAAGGGCATCTACCAGTACATGTTCCACCACTTCTGCACGGCGTATCCACGCCCGGTAGCGTGGCTGAATTTCGAACAGGACATGGGGCTGGACAACTTCCGCCAGACCAAGCTTTCCTATGCGCCGAGTGCCTTGCTGCCGAAGTTCAGGGTGCGATTGCGCATAGGTTGACGTACTTCCGGCACCTGTCGCGCAAAAGCGCAAAGGCACAAAGGTACGAAGGCGCAATGCAGCACAGCCAGTTCTCGCAAGACCCTGCTGGCTCCCACCCCTACCATGGCTTCACACCGGCGCACCGCCCCGAACAGTGAACCCACATGGCAAATATCGAATCCAGACTCTCCGCCAGCAGTGAAGCATTCCAGGCCAACCGCGCCGGCATGCTGGCACTGCTGGCGCGTATCCGCGCCTTCGAGCAGCGCGCCGCCAGTTTGTCCGCCGCCTCGCGCGAGCGCTTCGAGAAGCGCGGGCAGCTGCTGCCGCGCGACCGGCTGGCATTGCTGCTGGATCCGGGCGCGCCGTTTATCGAGTTGTCGTCGCTGGCCGGGCTGGGGCTGGACAACCCCGACCTGGACAAGAGCGTGCCCGGCGGCGGCCTGATCGCGGGCATCGGCTTTGTGTCGGGCCTGCGCTGCATGATCAGCGCCTCGGACTCGGGCATCAACGCCGGTGCCTTGCAACCCAAGGGGCTGGACAAGCAGCTGCGGGTGCAGGAGATCGCGCTTGAGAACAAGCTGCCCTATGTGCAACTGGTGGAGAGCGCCGGCGCCAACCTGATGACCTACAAGGTCGAGGATTTCGTGCGGGGCGGCAACCTGTTCCGCAACCTGGCGCGCCTGTCGGCGGCCGGGCTGCCGGTGGTGACGGTGACGCATGGCTCGTCCACGGCGGGTGGGGCTTACCAGACCGGCTTGTCGGACTACATCATCATGGTGCGGGGCCGCTCGCGCGCCTTCCTGGCTGGTCCGCCGCTGTTGATGGCAGCGACGGGCGAAGTGGCCACCGAGGAGGAACTCGGTGGCGCCGTGATGCATACCTCGGTCTCCGGCCTGGGCGACTACCTGGCCGAGGACGACCGCGATGCGCTGCGCATCGCCCGCGAGATCCTGGGCAAGATCGACTGGCACCGCGACCAGCCCGCCGCCGCGCCGCGCAGCTACAAGCCGCCGCGCTTTGATGCCGAGGAGCTGCTCGGCGTGATGCCGATGGACCATAAGCGGCCGGTCGACATGAAGGAGGTGATCGCGCGCATTGCCGACGATTCCGACTTCCTGGAGTTCGGTGAGAACTATGGCGGCGCCACCGTGTGCGGCCATATCAAGATCGAGGGCTGGCCGCTGGGCRTCATCACCAACAACGGSCCGATCGAYCCGGCCGGCGCGACCAAGGCCACGCACTTTATCCAGGCCTGCTGCCAGTCGCGCACGCCCATCCTGTACCTGAACAACACCACCGGCTTCATGGTGGGCCGCAGCTATGAGGAAGCCGGCATCATCAAGCACGGCTCCAAGATGATCCAGGCGGTGAGCAACGCCACCGTGCCGCAGATCACGATCTATTGCGGCGCGTCGTTCGGCGCGGGCAACTACGGCATGTGCGGGCGCGGCTTCCATCCGCGCTTCTGCTTCTCCTGGCCCAATGCCAAGACCGCCGTGATGGGCGGCGAGCAGGCCGCGCGCACCATGGCCATCGTGACCGAGGCCGCCATGAAGCGCAAAGGCGGACAGGTCGATGCCGACCAGCTGGAAGCGCTGCAGAAAGGCATCGTCGAGCGCTTCGACCGCCAGATGAGCGTGTTTGTCACCAGCGCCCATGTGYTGGACGACGGCGTGATCGACCCGCGCAATACGCGCGCGGTGCTGGCCAATGTGCTGGCGGTCTGCCGCGAGGGCGATGCCAGGACGCCGCAAGCCATGCAATTCGGGGTTGCGCGGCCCTGACGGCCACGGACTCAGGGCAACCGACCCAGCCAGAACAGACATACGAAAGAACGAACGGAGACCAGCGACATGCTACTGACACCCGAACACGAGGCGCTGCGCGCCACCATCAAGCGCTTTATCGCCGAGCAGGTCAATCCGCACGTGGACGCCTGGGAAGAGGCCGAGATCTTCCCCGCGCATGACGTCTTCCGCAAGATGGGCGATCTGGGCCTGCTGGGCCTGTCCAAGCCGGAAGAGGATGGCGGCATGGGGCTCGACTACTCCTACAGCGCGGTGCTCGCGGAAACGCTGTCCGACATCAACTGCGGCGGCGTGCCCATGGCCATCGGGGTGCAGACCGACATGGCTACCCCGGCCCTGGCCCACCACGGAAGCGCGGAGCTGCGCCGCGAATTCCTGGCGCCCGCGATCCGCGGCGAGTACGTGGCCTGCCTGGGCGTCTCGGAAGTGGGCAGCGGCTCCGACGTGGCCTCGATCAAGACTACCGCAAGGCGCGACGGCGACGACTACATCATCAACGGCGGCAAGATGTGGACCACCAATGGCACCCAGGCGGACTTCTGCTGCGTGCTGGCCAATACGTCGGACGCAGCGCCGCACCGCAACAAGACGCTGATCGTGGTGCCAATGAAGACCCGCGGCGTTTCGGTGGCCAAGAAGATCCGCAAGATCGGCATGGACTCGTCCGATACCGCGCAGTTGTACTTCGACGACGTGCGGGTGCCGCAGCGCTACCGCATCGGCGAGGAAGGCATGGGCTTTACCTACCAGATGGAGCAGTTCCAGGTGGAGCGCCTGTGGGGCGCGCTCAGCTCCGCCAGCCGATGCGCCAAGGCGATCGACCTCACCATCGAGTACACCCGCGAGCGCAAGGCATTTGGCCGCTCCATCCTGGACAACCAGTGGGTGCACTACACCTTGGCCGAGCTGCAGACCGAGGTGGAAGCGCTGCACGCCCTGTGCTGGCGCGCCGTGGAGATGATGGTGCGTGGCGAGGATGCCACCCGCCTGGCCACCATGGCCAAGCTCAAGGCCGGCCGGCTGTCGCGCGAGGTGGCGGACCGCTGCCTGCAGTTCTGGGGCGGCATGGGCTACGTGCTGGAAAGCCCGATCTCGCGCATTTTCCGCGACGGGCGGCTCACCTCCATCGGCGGCGGCGCCGACGAGGTCATGATGCAGATCCTGTGCAAGTTCATGGGCACCTTCCCCCAGTCGAAGTAAGCGTTCGAAGCTAAAGACAAGAGAGCAGACCAGGCCACCATGAAGCAGCCCACGCCATTTCAAAAGATCCTGATCGCCAACCGGGGCGAAATCGCCTTGCGCGTGATGCGCAGCGCCACCGCGCTGGGCTACCGCACGGTGGCGGTCTACTCCAGCGCCGATGCCGGCGCGCGCCATGTCCAGGAGGCCGGCCAGGCGGTGCATATCGGCGAGGCGCAGCCGGCGCAGTCCTACCTGCGCATCGACGCCATCATCGAGGCGGCGCGGCGTTGCGGCGCCGATGCCGTGCATCCCGGCTACGGCTTCCTGGCGGAGAATGCCGCTTTTGCCCGCGCCTGCCGCGAGGCGGGGCTCGTATTCATCGGCCCGTCGGCCGAGTCCATCGTGGCCATGGGCAACAAGGCTGGCGCCAAGCGGCTGATGATGGCCGCCGACGTGCCGTGCATCCCGGGCTACCAGGGCGAGGACCAGGACGAGGCGCGCCTGTGCGCCGAGGCCGAGCGCATCGGCTACCCGGTCATGATCAAGGCCACGGCAGGCGGGGGCGGGCGGGGCATGCGGCTGGTGCCGCACGCGCGGGCCTTTCCCGAGCTGCTGCGCAGCGCGCGCTCGGAGGCGCAGGGCGCCTTCGGCGATCCCGAGGTGATCCTGGAGCGGGCCGTGGTGGAACCGCGCCATATCGAGATCCAGATCCTGGCGGACCGCTATGGCAACGCCATCCACCTGGGCGAGCGCGATTGCTCGGTGCAGCGGCGCCACCAGAAACTGATCGAGGAGGCACCATCGCCCGCGGTGAGCCCCGAGCTGCGGGCCCGCATGGGCGCCACCGCCGTGGCCGCCGTCAAGGCGATCGGCTACGAAGGCGCCGGCACGCTGGAATTCCTGCTCGACCGCGACGGCAACTATTACTTCATGGAGATGAACACGCGGCTGCAGGTGGAGCATCCCGTGACCGAGGCCATCACCGGCCTGGACCTGGTGGCGCTGCAACTGCGGATTGCCGCGGGCGAGCCACTGCCGCTCAAGCAGGACGACGTGCGCTTTTCCGGCCACGCCGTCGAAGTGCGGCTGTGCGCCGAAGACGCCGATCAAGGCTTTATGCCGCAAAGCGGCGAGATGGCACTGTGGCAGGCCCCGCCCGCCTTGCGCGTGGAGCATGCGCTGGGCAGTGGCGCCGCGATCCCGCCGTACTACGACTCCATGATCGCCAGGCTCATCAGCTACGGCGGGACACGCGACGAAGCGCGGCGCAAGCTGTCGCAAGGCCTGGAAGACCTGGTGGCGCTTGGCGTCACCACCAACCAGGTGTTCCTTGCCCGCTGCCTCGCCCATCCCGCCTTTGCCGCGGGAGAGGCCACCACCGCCTTCATCGGCCAGCACCAGGACGCACTGCTGCAACCCGATGCGGCACTACGCCAGCGCGCCGCCGCGCTGGCGGCGCTGCTCCTGTATGAAACCTCGCCGGAGCGCCAGCCGGGCGCGCCAGCCGCGAGCCTGGCCCCCACGCTGCCCATCGGTCTGCGCTTCCGGGTCAACGGTGCGGAGCATCAGGCCAGCCTGGCATTTAGCGGAGGCAATCGCTTCGAGGTTGCCATGGGCGAGGCGCGCTTTGCCTTCGAGACCATCGCGCTAACCGGGCATTCGGTACGTTTCAACTGCGATGGCCTGGTCGAGAGCGCCACCTTCCATCGCGACGCCAGCACGCTGCTGCTGCACTATCAGGGCACGCCGCTGCGCATCGAGGACCACACGCGGGCCGCCGCCGCCAGGGCTGGCGAGGCTGCCGGAGACGGCAAGCTGCGCGCCTCCATGAACGGCCGCGTGGTCAACGTGATGGTGGCCACCGGCGACCAGGTCGAGGCGGGCCAGCCCATGGTCACGCTGGAAGCCATGAAGATGGAACACATCCACGTAGCCCCGGCCGCCGGCCGGGTGGGCGCCGTGCACGTGCAGGTTGGCGACCAGGCTGCCGCCATGCGCGTGATCGCGGAGATCGAGTTCGAGGCGCCGCCGGCGGAACCGGTCAAGGCTGCGGCCTGAGCGGCCTGAGCGGTCCGAGCGGCCTGATCCGGTTGCCACGTCACCCCTCAGACCGCATCCCAACACACAGACACAGCCTAACCTGCGGAGCACCATGAGCGAATCGGAAACCCCAGCCGTCCTCCATGAAAAACGCGGCGCCGCGTTCTGGATCACCATCAACCGGCCAGACAAGCGCAACGCCATCAACAAGGAAGTCGTGGCCGGCATCCGGGCGGGCTACCGCGCCGCGCACGCAGACCCCGCCATCCGCGCCATCGTGCTGACCGGCGCCGGCGACAAAGCCTTCTGCGCCGGTGGCGACCTGCAGCCGGGCAAGGGCTTTGCCTTCGACCTCTCGCAGCCCAATGTGGATTACGCCGACATGCTGCGCGAATCCCAGCAAGCCACGCTGCCCAGCATTGCGCGGATCAACGGCACCTGTATGGCCGGCGGCATGGGGCTGCTGTGCATGACAGATATGGCGGTAGCCGCCGACAACGCCTTGTTTGGCCTGCCGGAGGTCAAGGTAGGCGTGTTCCCGATGCAGGTGCTGAGCCTGCTGCAGACCCTGGCGCCGCCGCGGCTGGTGCGCGAGTGGTGCATCAGCGGCGAGCCGTTTTCCGCCGCCGAGGCCAAGACCGCCGGGCTGGTCAACCACCTGGCCGCGCCGGGCGAGCTGGACGCGCGCACCGAATGGCTGGTCGCCCGCGTGGCCGACAAGTCGCCCACCGCGATCCGGCGCGGCAAGTACGCCATGCAAGCGATGGCGTCGATGAGCTTTTCCGAAGGCATCGCCTATACCGAAAGCCAGATCGCGCTGCTGGCGATGACCGAAGACGCGCGCGAAGGCCTGGCCGCCTTCAACGAGAAGCGCAGGCCGGTCTGGACCGGCAGGTAAAACAACCGGCGCGGCGCGCGCCGGGCAGGGCGCGCCGACGGTGTCTGCAACGACTGAACAAGGAAGCCGCCGATGAACAATGCATCGCCCACCCAGCCGGACAGCGCCGCCTTCCTGGCGCTCGGCATGGCGCAATGGCTGTGCCGCCGCGCTGCGCGCAGCCCCCGCAGCCCCGCACTGACCTGCGCCGGGCAGACCTGGACCTATGCCGAGCTGGTGGCCGACGCCCAAAAGATGGCCGCCGTGCTGGCTGCGGGCGGCGTCGGACGCGGGCAGCGCGTGGGCTACCTGGGCCTGAACGACCCGCTGTTCCTGGTGACGCAGTTCGCCTGCGGCTGGCTGGGCGCCATCTTCGTGCCGCTCAATTTCCGGCTCACCGGGCCGGAGCTGGCCTTTATCCTCAACGATGCCGGCGTGCATACGCTGTTTGCCGATGAAGACTACGCCGGCCTGATCGATGAAGCGCGCCCGACGCTGGAATGCCAGCGCTACCTGCGCCGCACCGATGCGCCGGGCTGGGAAGGCCTGTTGTCGCGGATGGCGCAGGCCGATGCCGCGCCACCGCCCGTGCCCACCGGCCCGGATGAGGTGGCCGCGGTGATGTACACCTCGGGCACCACCGGACACCCCAAGGGCGCCATGCTCACGCATGGCAACTTCTGGGCCAACAACCTGAACGTGATGATGCTGAGCGACCTCGCCAGCACCGATGTCGCGCTCAATTTCGCGCCCCTGTTCCATGTTGGCGGCATGTGCTGCGTGAGCTTGCCCATCCTGATGGCGGGCGGCCATCTCGTGCTGCAGCGCAGCTTCGACCCCGCTGCCGTGATGCAGGCGGTGGCCGAGCACCGCGTGACGGTCAGCTTCGCGGTGCCCGCCATGCTGCTGTTCGTCAGCCAGCACCCGGATTTCGCGCGGGCGGACCTGTCCAGCCTGCGGAGCATTTCGGTCGGCGGCGCACCCATGCCCGAGCCGCTGCTGCGCCTGTTCGCCGGGCGCGGCATCCCGGTCAACCAGGGCTACGGCCTGACCGAGACCGCCGCCGCGACGACCTTCCTCGCCCCGGAGCGCGCGCAGGACAAGCTCGGCTCCTGTGGCACGCCAGCCATGATGACCGAAGTCTGCATCCGCGATTTCGACGGCAAGCCACTGACCGAGCCACAAGCCCGCGGCGAGATCTGCGCGCGCGGCGGCAACATCATGAAAGCCTACTGGAACCGCCCGGACGCCACCGCCGCGGCCTTCTACGAAGGCGGCTGGTTCCGCACCGGCGACGTCGGCTATGTCGACGAAGACGGCTTCTACTACGTCTGCGACCGCCTGAAGGACATGGTGATCACCGGCGGCGAGAACGTCTACCCGGCCGAAGTCGAAAGCGTGCTGTACGAGCACCCAGCCATTGCCGAAGTCGCCGTAATCGGCGCGCCCGACGAGCGCTGGGGCGAGCACGTGGTAGCCGTGGCGGCGCTCAAGCCGGGCGCCAGCCTGACGCTGGAGGAACTGCAAGCCTTCGCGCAGCCGCGCCTGGCGCGCTACAAGCTGCCGCGTGCGTTGCGGGTGGTGGCGGCGTTGCCGCGTAATCCAACGGGGAAGGTGTTGAAGGTGCGGTTGAGGGGGATGGGATAGGGGATTGGATGTTGGGTGGGTGGTCCATGGCGGGGCTGGTTGCTGTTTCTTTGAGCGGCGATGGTTTTTGGACCCAAGGGCCATACGACATCCCCCTGCGGGGGCTGCCGGTCACTCTTCTTTGCGTCGGCAAAGAAGACTAACGAGAAGAAAGCCGACCCTGCCGGGCGCAGAGCAATAAGGCTATCTGGGCCTCGGTGGTTGCGTCGTACGGCCCAGAGTTCCGGCGGGCATCTGCCGGTACCGGCTTGACTGGCCACGAACCTGCCAGCTTCCGGGATGCGTGGTGAGGCCCCCGGTAGCGGACATCACTTGCTTCAAGCCGTCTGTCGCTCGCGCAGTGGCCGGCCACGAAGTTGCAGACGCACCGGTTCCGTCGTGGGCGCGGTGGCACCGCCTTGATTAGCCCAAGACCTTCACCACCGCGCCCGCCCCACCACGAAACCACTGGCAGGCGATGTGTCGTGGTACTTCGCACCGGTAACGGCAGATTGGCGAACGGGCAAGGATTCCGCTACCGGGGGCCGTACTACGAATCCCGGAAATCGGCAGATTCGTGGCCCCTTAATCCGGTACCGGCAGATGCCCGCAGAACCGCTGGCCATACGACGAAACCAGCGCCCCACATAAGCCCGATTGCTCTGCGCCCGGCAGGGTCGGCTTTCTTCTCGTTAGTCTTCTTTGCCGACGCAAAGAAGAGTGACCGGCAGCCCCCGCAGGGGGATGTCGTATGGCACTTGGGTGCAAACGCCATCGCCGATGAAATAAACAGCGACACCCCCGGCAGGGCAATGTCGTATGGTCTCTTGGGTGCAAAAACCAACGCCGTACAAAGAAACAGCGTCGCCCTGCCAAATCGGAAACTTCCAAACAGATGCGCCGCGACAGCGCTGGCCAGGGCGTGGTGGATGGTCCGCCGTATCACTGCGACATCAACGCCATGCGCGCGCTGTTCCCCGCCCGGCAATGGGAATGGCCCAAGCCGCCGTTTGACGCTGTCGCGCATCCCGGCGGCGCATTCGAGCTTGCGGTGGCGCTGGTGCGCCGCTGATCCCTTGGCGGCGTACCGCGCCAGGTGCGCCAACCATGGGTAATCCCCAGTCCATATACAGCCAGTCCACACAAGAGCCACGCCGGTAGTTTTGTTACGGTGGCAGCAGTCGCAGCAATCGCAACGCGGCGAAGCGCAAGACGGCACGCGTCGCGCCCGGTGCCACCGGGCGCGCTTGACCCACCCAATTCCGAGATCGCCCCCGGCCGCGCGCGGCAAAGGGCGGCCGGCACAGGAGACAAGATTGGAGATCCTGCAACTGACGATCTCGGGGATTGCGCTGGGCTGCATCTACGCGCTGATCGCCCTGGGTTTTGTGCTGATCTACAAGGCAACCGAGACGGTGAACTTCGCGCAAGGCGAGTTCATGATGCTGGGCGCCTTCGCTGGCGTGGTGCTGACCATGCTCGGGTTGCCGCTGGTCCTTGCCGTGCCGTTGACGGTGGCGTGCATGGCCGGCTTCGGCATGCTGGTCGAGCGCCTGGCGATTCGCCCCATCCTGGGCCAGCCGCAGTTCACCGTGGTGATGCTGACCATCGGCATGGGCTACGTCATGCGCGGCCTGATCACCATGGTGCCGGGCATCGGCGCCGGCACGCATACCTTGCCGGTGCCTTACCAGGGCATGGTGTGGCGCACTGGCGCGCTGGTGCTGAGCGTGGAGCAGGTGGCGGTGATCGGCGTCACCGCAGCGCTTTGCGTGGTGCTTTACCTGGTGTTCCGTTACAGCCGCATCGGCGTGGCGATGCAGGCCAGCTCGCAGAACCAGCTTGCCGCCTACTACATGGGCATTCCGGTGCGGCGGCTCAACGGGCTGGTCTGGGGCTTGTCGGCGTCGGTGGCCGCGATCGCCGGCCTGCTGCTGGCGCCCATCACCTTTGTCCACGCCAGCATGGGCATGCTCGGCCTCAAGGCCTTCCCCGCAGCGGTGGTGGGCGGCTTCGGCAGCCTGCCGGGCGCGATCGTGGGCGGGCTGGTGATCGGCGTGGTGGAGTCGCTGGCGGGCTTTTACCTGCCCGAGGGCTTCAAGGACGTCGCGGCCTATGTCGTGGTGCTGATCATGCTGGTGGTCAAGCCGAACGGCCTGTTCGGCGAGAACCTGCGCAAAAAGGTGTAGACACGCGATGCGATTCCTCTTCAAGACCGACTATCGCCAGGACCTGCGCCTGGCCAGGCACCCGGGCCATGTGTTCTGGTACGGCTTGCTGATGGCTTGCCTGCTGATCGCGCCGGGCTGGGCCAGCAGCTACTGGATCGCGCAGCTTGGTTTTGTGCTGATCTACGCCATCGCGGGCCTGGGCCTGATGGTGCTGTCCGGCTACACGGGGCTGCTGTCGATCGGCCACGCGGCCTTCCTTGGCGTGGGCGCCTATACGCAGGCCTGGCTGACCGGCCACGGTGTGCCCTTCGTACCGGCCTTGCTGGCCGCGGCTGCGCTGTCGGCACTGACGGGCGTGGTGGTGGGACTGCCGGCATTGCGCGTCAAGGGCATCTACCTGGCGATCGCCACGCTGGCCTTCGGCCTGATCGTCGAGGAGGTACTGGCGCGCTGGGAGAGCGTGACCGGCGGCAATGCCGGCCTGCCGGTGGCCGCGCCGCAGCTGTGGGGCTACGTGCTTGACGGGCCGGTGGCGTTCTACTACCTGTCGCTCGCGGTTTGCCTGCTGGCCACGCTGGCCGTGCTCAACCTGCTGCGCAGCGCCACGGGGCGGGCCTTCATCGCCATCCGGGACTCCGAGATCTCGGCGCAGAGCATGGGGATCCACCTGGCGCGCTACAAGACCTTGTCATTTGCGTTGTCCGCCGCGCTGGTTGGCATCGCGGGGGCGTTGTATGCCCACAAGCTGCGCTATATCTCGCCCGAGCAGTTCGGCATTGCCCAGTCGATCGACTTGCTGCTGCTGGTTGTGGTGGGCGGGCTGGGCTCCGTGCATGGCGCGTTTCTTGGCGCGATCTTCCTGATCGTCATGCCGCAGATGATCGTGCTGGCGAAGGATCTCCTGCCGCCTGCCATCGGGCAAGCCAGCGGCCTGCAGGCGCTGGTGTACGGGCTGGTGCTGATGGCTTTCGTGCTGTTCGAGCCGATGGGGCTGTACGGGCGCTGGTGCAAGATCCGCACGTACCTGGAACTGTTTCCCTTCTATCGCCAGGGCATGTTCCGGCGCCAGAAGGCCTTCCAGCGCTCCGAGCGCCTGAAATAAGGAGGCCCGCACATGACAGACACCCTTCTCAGCGTGCGCGACCTGTCGGTCCGCTTTGGCGGCGTGCTGGCGCTTGGCGGCGTGAGCTTCGATGTGCGGCGCGGCGAGGTCTTTACGCTGATCGGGCCCAACGGGGCTGGCAAGACCACGGTGTTCAACCTGATCAGCCGTATCTATCCGCCCACCAGCGGCGAGATCCTGTGGCAAGGCAGCAGCCTGACGCGGTTGCCGCCACACGCGATCGCCGCGCAGGGCATCGCGCGCACCTTCCAGAATATCGAGCTGTTCGAGCACGCCACGGTGCTGCAGAACCTGCTGATCGGCCACCACACGCATCGCGCCAGCGGCTTCTGGGCAGACCTGCTGTTTACCCCCGCCGCGCGCCGCGCGGAGCTGGCCGCGCGCCACAAGGCCGAGGAGATGATCGAGCTGCTCGACCTGCAGGCGCACCGCGACGCGCTGGTGGCGGGCCTGCCCTATGGCGTGCGCAAGGTGGTGGAGCTGGCGCGGGCCTTGTGCAGCAGCCCGCGGCTGTTGCTGCTGGACGAGCCGTCTTCCGGGCTGAATGTGGAAGAGACCGAGGACATGGCCTGGTGGATCCGCGACATCCAGAGCGAGCTGGGCATCACCGTGCTGATGGTGGAGCACGACATGAGCCTGGTGTCGCGCGTCTCGGACCGGGTGCTGGCAATGAACCAGGGCCAGGTGCTGGCGCAGGGCACGCCGGCCGAGGTCCAGGCGCACCCCGGCGTGATCGAAGCCTACCTGGGCACCGTGGACGACGTAGCGTCACTGCGGAGGGCGGCATGAACCTGATGCAAGGCGCTGACAAGATGCGCGAAATCCAGGACACGCCCGTGCTGGCGCTGGCCAACGTGGAAAGCGCCTACGGCCCGGTCAAGGCGATCCGGGGCGTGAGCCTTGCCGTGCAGCGTGGCAGCATCGCCACCGTGCTGGGCGCCAACGGCGCTGGCAAGACCACCATCCTCAAGACCATTTCCGGCGTGCTGGACCCGACGCGCGGCGGCATCGCTTTCAAGGGCGAGAGCATCGCTGCGATGGATCCGGCGCAGATCGTGCGGCGCGGCCTGAGCCACGTGCCCGAGGGGAGGGAGGTGTTCCCGCTGCTGTCGGTGCGCGACAACCTGCTGATGGGCGCCTATACGCGGCGCGACCGCGACGGCGTGGCGCGCGACATGGAGATGGTCTACGGCTACTTCCCGGTGCTGCGCGAGCGTGCTGCGCAGGATGCCGGCCTGCTCTCGGGCGGCCAGCAGCAAATGCTGGCGATCTCGCGCGCGCTGATGGCCGCGCCCGAGCTGATCCTGCTCGACGAGCCCAGCCTGGGCTTGTCGCCAAAGCTCACCAAGGACATCTTCGAGATCGTGGTGCGCATCAACCGCGAGCGTGGCACCACCATCTTGCTGGTGGAGCAGAACGCCAATATGGCGCTCAACGCGGCGGACTATGGCTATGTGCTGGAGAACGGCCGCATCGTGGCCGAGGACACCTGCGCCGTGCTGCGCGAGAAGGACGATATCAAGGAGTTCTACCTCGGCATGAAGGACAACGGCGTGCGCGGCGAGCGCCGCTGGAAAAAGCGCAAGACCTGGCGGTAGGGCGCTAAACGATCACCAAGTCGATCACCAAGTTGAGAGCAATCAATGGCAATGGCAACGGCAACGGCAATGGCGACAGCGCGCACCATGCAGCCCCTTTCCGAAGCGGCATTCGAGACCCTGCCGCAGATGTTCTGGCACGCCGTGGCCCAGCGCGCCGACGCCGTGATGATGCGGCAAAAGGACCTCGGCGTCTGGCGCAGCTATCGCTGGCGCGAAGTGGGCGAGATCGTGGCCGATGTCGCCGCCGGCCTGGCCGAACTGGGCCTGCGGGAGGGCGAGGTGGTGTCGGTGCTGTCCAATACCAACCGGGAATGGGTGTGGAGCGACCTGGGCGCGCTCACCGCCGGTGCGGTAGTCAGCGGCATCTATCCGACCGATTCGCCCGCGCAGGTGGAGTACCTTTGCCACGACTCGGGCAGCGTCATGCTCTTCGTCGAGAACGAGGAGCAGCTGGACAAGTACCTGGAGGTGCGCGAGCGCCTGCCACGGCTGCGCAAGGCGATCGTGTACGACATGGAAGGGTTGTCCGGCTTCGATGACCCCGGCGTGCTCGGCTTCGACGCGCTGCTGGCGCTCGGCAGGCAAGCGCGGGCGCGGCAACCGGGGCTGGTGGCCGCGCGGCTGGCCGCCGGCAGCGCCGACGCGCTGGCGGTGCTGGTCTATACATCCGGCACCACGGGACGGCCCAAGGGCGCGATGCTGTCGCACCGCAATGTGCTGCGCAGCTGCCTGACGCTGCGCGAGTTCCTGCCAGCCACCACCATCGGCGAGCGCATGGCCTTCCTGCCGCTGTGCCACGTCTCGGAGCGGATCTTTGGCGAGTACTACTCGATCCTGTCCGGTGCCGTCGTCAACTTTGTCGAGAACCCCGACACCATTTTCGACAACATTCGCGAGATCCAGCCCGACGCCTTCCTGGCGGTTCCTCGCGTGTGGGAGAAGCTGTATTCCAGCGTGACCATTGCTGTCCGGGAAGCGACCCGCCTGCAGCGCTGGGCCTATGACTGGGCGCTGGCCGCCGGGCAGGCCCGCGTGCGCGAGGACGGGCAGGCCACGGCGTTGCCTCTGGCCGCCCGCCTGAAGCTCTGGCTGGCCGATACGCTGGTGCTGGGCAATGTGCGCCGCATGATGGGCCTGAACCGCGTGCAGCTGGCGGTGACCGGCGCGGCGCCGATCTCGCCTGACCTGATCCGCTGGTATATGGCGCTGGGCATCGTGCTGCACGAGCTATGGGGCATGACCGAGATCACCGGCGCGGCCACCTGCAACCCGCCGGGCCGCACGCGCCCGGGCAGCATCGGCATTGCCTTGCCGCATACCGAGGTGAGGGTCTCGCAGGAAGGCGAGCTGCTGGTGCGGGGCCCGCAGGTCTTCATGGGCTACCTGAACCTGCCCGCCAAGACCGCCGAGACCATGGCCGACGGCTGGCTGCGCACCGGCGACGTGGGCCGGGTGGACGAGCAGGGCTACTTCTATATCACCGACCGCATGAAGGACCTGATCATCACCGCTGGCGGCAAGAACGTCACGCCGTCCGAGTGGGAGAACCAGCTCAAGTTCAGCCCCTATGTGACCGACGCCGTGGTGATCGGAGACCGCCGGCCCTACCTGAGCTGCCTGGTGATGATCGACCAGGACAACGTGGAGCAGTGGGCGCAGGAGCACGACGTGCATTTCTCCGACTACGGCTCGCTGTGCCGCAGCAAGGAGGTGATCGCGCTGGTGGGCCAGGAAATCGCCCGTGTCAACAAGCAGTTCGCGCGGGTCGAGCAGATCAAGGCATTCCGGCTGATCGAGACCCGTCTTGGCGCCGAAGACGAGGAACTGACGCCCACCATGAAGCTCAAGCGCAAGCTGGTCAACGACAAATACAGCGCTCTGATCGAGTCGATGTACCTGGCCAAGGTGGCCTGAACGCAAGCGGCCCCAACCGGAGGCGCCATGAGCGATGCAGACAAAGCGGTTCCCGTCAGCCTGGTTCGGCACGGCCGCATCGGCCTGCTGTGCATCGACCATCCACCGGTAAACGCGCTCTCGGTGGCGACGGTGGCGGGGCTGGATGCCAAGGTGGCCGCCTTCGAGGCCGATTCCTCCCTCGATGGCTTGCTGATCTGGTGCGCGGGCCGTACCTTCGTGGCGGGCGGCGACATCGCCCAGTTCGATGCGCCGGATTTCACGGCTGCGCCTTACAACCGCATCCTGGCCCGGATCGAAGCCAGCGAACGGCTGGTCGCGGCGGTGCTGCACGGCACCGCGCTGGGCGGCGGGCTGGAACTGGCGCTGGCCTGCCATTACCGTGTATCCGTGCCCGGCACGCAGGTCGGGCTGCCCGAGATCAAGCTGGGGCTGCTGCCCGGCTCGCTGGGTTCGCAGCGGCTGCCGCGCGCCTGCGGCGCGGCCCTGGCGCTGGACCTGATGCTGAGCGGGCGCATGCTCGACGCCGAGGCGGCGCTGGCCGCCGGCATCGTCGATGCGCTGGTGCCGGGCGAGCCGTTGGCCGCTGGCCTTAGCTATCTGGAAGACCTGCTGGCGCGGCGGGCGCCGCCGCGCCGGCTGTCGACGCTGTCCGTGCCTGTCGCCGGGCTGCCGCCGGATTTCTTCGCGCAGGCCTTGCGGCACGCCACGCAGGAGCGCGCGTGCTACCCCGCAGCCGCGGCTATCGTGCGAGCGGTGGAGGCGGCGGCAACCCTGCCGTTCGCCGAGGGCGAAGCGGTGGAGGCCGCCTTGCTTGCCGCCTGCGTGGCGTCGCCGGAATCGCGGGCGCTGCGCCACCTGTTCTTTGCCGAGCGCCAGGCGGCCCGCGTGTCCGGGGTGCCTTCGGCCATGACGCCGCGTGCGCTGCATACGGCCGGGGTGGTGGGCGCCGGCACCATGGGCAGGCGCATCGCCATGAGCCTGGCGGACGCCGGCTTGCCGGTAACGCTGGTTGAGGCCAGCGACGTGGCGCTGGCCAAGGGCCTGGCGTCCGTGCGCGCCCAGTACGAGGCCGGTGCCGCGGCCGGGCGGCTGCGGCCAGATCAGGTGGACAGGCGCATGGGCCTGATTGCCGGCACGCTGGACTACGACGCACTGGCCGGCTGCGAGCTGGTGATCGAAGCGGTGATGGAGGACATGGCGCTCAAGCAGCAGGTGTGCGCCCGTCTTGGCCAGATCTGCAAGCCCGGGGCGATCATTGCCACCAATACTTCCACGCTGGACGTGGAGGTGCTGGCCGAGGCCTGCGGCCGGCCGGAGGATTTCGCCGGGCTGCATTTCCGCAACCCGGCCAATGGCGGGCGGCTGATCGAAGTGGTGCGCGGCAGCGCCACCGCGCCGGATGTGCTGATGACCGCCATGCACCTGGCCCGGCGGCTCGGCAAGGTGGCGGTGGTGACGGGCGTGTGCTTTGGCTTTATCGGCAACCGCATGGCAGAGGCCTACCTGCGCGAGAGCGAATTCCTGCTCATGGAAGGCGTGAGCCCGGCGCGGTTGGATGCCGTGATGCAGGCTTATGGCATGGCGATGGGGCCGTGCCGCATGCTGGACCTGGCCGGGATCGACACGGGCGCCAAGATCGTGCTGGAGTACGGCAAGGCCGGGGGGCTGCCGCCGGATCCCGCCTATCGCGCGGTGGTGCGCACTTTGTTCATGCTGGGACGGCTCGGCTGCAAGAGCGGCGCGGGCTACTACCGCTACCCGGAAGGCGAGCCGGTGGCGGACCCGGAGGCCGAGCGCATCTGCGCCGCGCTGGGCCGCGCGCACGGCATCGCCCGCCGCACCGACATCGCCGACGCCGAGATCGTCGAGCGCCTGATTTTTCCGCTGATCAACGAAGCCGCCAAGCTGCTGGAGGAGGGCATGGCCAGCCGGCCCGGCGACATCGACATGGTGTGGACCGCCGGCTATGGCTTTCCCGATTATCTCGGAGGCCCCGTGTGGCAGGCGGACAGCATTGGCCTGCCCCGCATCAAAGCCGGGCTGGAGCGCTACGCCCGCCTGCGCGGCAATCCTTACGACTACTGGGACATCTCCCCCTTGCTGGCGGCGCTGGCGCGCGGCGGGCAGCGCTTGTCCGACTGGTCCGCGCCGCCGCCCGCGGCCGATGCCGCGGTGCCGGACGGCCAGGCACAGGGCCATGCGCCTATCTCATTACCGCCGGACTCGCGGTCCGCGCAAGGCAGGATCCAGTCGGGACCCAAGCCGCCACAGAGCGTGCATTGAAGCCAAGGCAATCCACGCGTCAAGCCATCCACGCATTAAGCGATCCACCCATTAAGCGATCCACCCATTAAGCAACAAACCGATAAGACAAGGAGACAACCATGATCTTGAAGACCACCATCGCCGCCATTGCGCTCGCACTCAGCGCCGGTGCGAGTGCGCAGACGCGCGGCGTCACCGACAAGGAAATCGTGCTCGGCCTGATCACCGATATGTCCGGGCCGATCGTCAACTACGGCAAGGAGTCGCGCAACGGCATGACCATGGCCGTGGAGGAGATCAACGCCCGCGGCGGCGTRCAGGGGCGCAAGCTGCGGGTGGTGGTGGAAGACAACGGCTACGAGCCCAAGCGTGCCGTGCTGGCCGCGCAGAAGCTGGTCACGCAGGATGGCGTGTTTGCCATCATCGGCCACCTGGGCACCGCGCCCAATATGGCCACGCTGCCGTTCCTGGTGCAAAGCAAGGTCTTCAATTTCATGCCGCAGAGCGCCGCGCGCGACATGTATGAGCCGGCCAGCCCGTACAAGATCGCGCTGGGGCCGTCCAACTTCCTGATGTCCACCACCATCATGGATTACTTCTTCAAACAGAAGCCCTACCAGCGGGTGGGCGCGCTGTACCAGGACGACGACTACGGGCGGGAGTCGGTGGAGGGCGTGCAGGCCTACCTCAAGACCAGGAACATGACCCTGGTGGAGAAGGTGTCATACAAGCGCGGCGCCACCGATTTTTCCTCGCAGATGGCGCGGCTCAAGGCGGCCAACTGCGACCTGGTGTTCAACGCCTCCACGATGCGCGAGTACATTGCTTCGGTCCAGGAGGCGCGCAAGATCGGCTTCAACCCGGTCTTCGCCGGCACCTCGGCCAACTACGCGCACCAGGTGCCATTGCTGGGCGGCAAGGCGATGGAAGGCCTGCACGCGGCGGCCTTCATCATGCTGCCCTATGCGGACGATGCAAACCCGGCGGTACGGCAATGGGCGGCCGCCTACAAGAAGCGCTTTAATGAAGACCCGGGCGTGTACTCGATGTTCAGCTACTACGCCTACACCACCTTCGCCACCATTGCCGACAAGGCCGGGCGCAACCTGAGCGCGGAGTCCTTCAATGCTGCCATGGAGTCGACCAAGCTACCGCAGGACGCGCTGGGCAACCCGGGCTTCAATGTCTCCGCCACCAACCGCCTGAGCAACGACCGCATCCGCATCATGAAGGTGGCTGGCGACAAGTGGATCCCGGCCAGCGACCTGCTGCCGCCGCCCAAGATGAACTGAGCGGGAGCGGCATCCATGAACAACCGGAGACAACCATGAGCACTGCAACGGAACAGGCGCGCGAGCGCATCGGGCGCATCGCCCTGGGCGATGTGATCCACCGTTGCGCCCGGCGCTTCGGCGCCCGGACGGCATTGATCGAAGGCGACCACAGCCTCAGCTACGCGGCGCTGAACGCCGCCACCAACCAGTTTGCCCACTACCTGCTGGCCCAGGGCATGCGCAGCGCCGAGCGTGTCGGCATGCTGTGCAACAACTCGATCGACATGATCGTGGCGCTGCTGGGCATCCAGAAAGCGGGCATGGTGTGGGTGCCGATCAACACGGCGCTGGCGCCGGATGCGATCCGGTACATCCTGGAACACGCGGAGGTGACGCGCCTGGTGGCGGACGCGTCCGTGCTGGCGCGGCCCGGCATCGGCGAGCTGGTCGCGGCGTTGCGCATTCCCGTCGTGTTGCTGGAGCCGGTGGGCGAGGTGGCAGGCGAGATGGCCGGACTGGCCGGGCTGGCCGTTACCCGGCATGCCGACGCGCTGGCCGGCCAGCCGGCCACGTTGCCAGATGTGGACATCGCCAGCGGCCAACTGGCACAGATCATGTACACCAGCGGCACCACCGGCCCGCAGAAGGGCGTCATGCACTCCCACGACTCGGTGCATTCGGTGCTGGCGCCCAACTTGGTCGATACCGGCTGCGGGACGGCGCGGGAGGTCTTTACCTGCCTGCTGCCCATGTTCCACTGCGCGCAGCACGGCAATACCATGAGCGCGCTGCTGGGCGGCCATGCCGTGGTGATCGGGCGCGGCTTCGATCCGGCCCGGGTGCTGGCGGACCTGGCCCGGCACCGCGTCACCGTGGTGGTGGCGCTGCCGATGATGTACCGGGCCATGCTGGAGCACCCGCAGTTCGCCGCGACCGACCTCTCCAGCGTGCGGCTGTGCATCTACGGCATGGCGCCGCTGCCCAAGAACCTGCTGCTGCGCCTGCTTGATGCGTTCTGCCCCAACTTCGTCCTGTGCTCGGGCCAGACCGAGATGTACCCGGCGGCCACCATCTTCGAGGCGCAGGAGCAGCGCAAGCGCTTTGGCGCCTTCTGGGGCGTGGGCACGGTGGTCAACGAGGTAGCGGTGATGAGCGACGACGGCCGGCTGCTCGGCCCCGGCGAGCCCGGCGAGATCGTGTTTCGCGGGCCGAACGTGATGCTGGGCTATTACAAGGACCCCGAGGCTACCGCCCGCGTGCAGCGCTTTGGCTGGCATCACTCCGGCGATCTTGGCGTGCTGGACGAGGATGGCCAGTTGCTTTTCCTCGACCGCATCAAGGACATGATCAAGAGCGGCGGCGAAAACGTGCCCTCGATCAAGGTCGAAGAAGTGCTGCTGCGCCATGCCGCCGTGGCCAATGCGGCGGTGGTCGGGCTGCCGCATGCGCGCTGGGGCGAGGCGGTGACGGCCTTCGTGACCCTGAAGCCCGGCGCGCGGGTGGAGGAGGACGAGCTCGGCGCGCACTGCAAGGCCCACCTGGGCGGCTTCGAAGTGCCCAAGGCAGTGCTGCTGCTGGCGGCATTGCCGGCCACTTCCACCGGGAAGATCCAGAAGTTCGCGTTGCGCCAGCAGTATCGCGAGCATTACGATGAGCAGCACAAAGAGCGCCATGAAGAGCGCCATGACAAGGGCTGAGCACCGGGCCAGCCTGTGGCGGGCATAGCCACCTGACGCAAGACGTAGCCGGCAGCCCCGGCTACGCTGCTTTTTGCGTCGCATTTTTGCATCGCATCATGGCGGCGCACCGAGAGCAAATAACTGGCAGACCTGGCGACGCCCCCATCGGTGCGCGGACAGCGCCAGCAGGAGACAACGACATGCGGATGCAAGCACAAGGCATTGCGTGCCCGCCAGCGACGACCGTGGCGTCTGGCGCGCGGGACGGAGCCGGCCGGGTGATGTGGCTCACCCCCGACAGGCTGTTCTACGCCGGCCTGCTTGGCTCGCCTTCGGTCCGCACCATGGGTGGGCTGCTGATTTATGTGGCTTTGCGCGCACCCATTCGCATCCGGTTTGACGACGGGCCCTGGGCATCCACGGAACTGGCGGTGGTGCCGGCGTACATGCCGCACTCGGTCGCTTGCGACGACCGCATGATCTGCGACCTCGCGCTGGAAGCGGAGAGCATCGACCTGGCGCGCCTGCCGCCGGTGATACGCGAGCGGGCAGGGCCGGTGGACGATCCGGCCTTTGTGCGCCATGTGCGCCAGGCGCATGCCTACCTGAGCGAGCGCGGCCGGGAGCTGGAACTGCAGGCCGACAGCTTCGACCAGATTTTCTTCGGGCACGCGCTGGCGCCGCGCAAGCTGGACCCGCGTATCGAGGCTGCGGTGCAGCGCATCCGCAATGCGCCTTCGGCCACGGCCACGGCCGAGTCATGCGCCGCATCGGCCCATCTGTCCTTCTCGCGCTTCCTGCATCTGTTCAAGGAGGATGTCGGCACGCCGTTCCGCAGCTTTCGGACCTGGAAGCGCGCCCGCAGCCTGCTGCACTACGTCACCCAGAACTCCAACCTGGCGCATGTGGCCCTGGATACCGGCTATCCGGATTCCACGCACTTCAGCCACTCCATCCGCCAGGCTTTCGGGCTCAAACCCAGCGATATCTTTGCCGGCTCGCGCAAGCTCGCCCTGATTGGCGAGCGTGCGGAGGTGGGCAGTGGCATGCCCGGCTAGGCGGGCCGGGCAGGGGTATCCGGCGCGTCCTCCGTGCGCAAGGCCGCCTTGAGGATCTTGCCGGCCGGCGTGAGCGGCAGCGCATCGCGCAGCACCACCTGGCGCGGCACCTTGTAATCGGCCAGGCGGGTCCCGCAATACGCGCGGATTTCCTGCTCGGTGACCTGGCAGCCGGGCTTGGGCACGATGTAATAGCGGCCGATCTCGCCCAGCACGGGGTCGGGCACGCCAATGCCGGCGACCATCATCACCGCCGGGTGCCGAGCGATCACGCCTTCGATCTCGGCCGGATAGACGTTGAAGCCACCCTGGATATACATATCCTTCTTGCGCCCCTTCAGATGGATATAGCCGCGTTCGTCCACATAACCCAGGTCGCCCGAGTGCAGCCAGCCCTGGGTATCGAATCCGTCCGCCCCGGCCGCGCTGCCCACATAGCCCGGGCAAACGCCCGCGCCACGGAAACAAAGCTCGCCGATTTCGCCCGCAGCCACGCTTTCGCCGGAAAACGAGACCACCCGTACCTCGGCGGTATCGAACACACGGCCGATCGATTGCATCAGGTCCTGGCGCTGCGCGTCCCAGGGCGTCATGACGATCGCGCCAGAGGATTCCGAGAGGCCATACAGGTTCATCACCGTCGCCTGCGGCATGCGGGCCTGCAACTGCTCCAGCAGGGCAGCATCCACGGTGGCGCCGCCCACGATCAYGAGCCGCACGGAGGAGAAGTCCACCTTGGCCGAGTCGGGATGCATCAGCAGCAGCGTGGCCATGGTCGGCACGCCCGAGAAGATGGTGGGCGGGTGCTGGCGCATCCTGGCGAGCACCAGGTCCGCCTTGAAGGCTGGCACAAGGTCGCAAGTACCGCCGCCGAGCAGGAAGTTCAGCACCCCGCAGGTGATGCCGCCCACGTGGTTCAAGGGCAGGGCCAGCTGTAGCTGGTCGGCCTCGCTCGTACGCACATGGCGCGCTTGCGCCAGGGCCGCTGCCAGCATGCTGAAATGGGACAGTCCCGCGCCCTTTGGCCGCCCGGTGGTGCCCGAGGTGTAGATCACCATGGCCGGGTCCTCCGGCACAACCTGGGCCTCGGCGGCCTCCAGCACGGCCGGGTCCGGCGCGGTGGCCAGCAGCGTGGAAAGCCGCAGCGAGCCGGTGTCGGCCGATGGCGCCGTGTCGATCAGCACCACGTGCGACAAGCCCGGCATGCGCGGACCCAGCCGTGCCAGCATGCCTGGAAAATCGAAGCCCTCGCACTCCGGCACCGTGAAGACCGCCTTGACCGCGCTGTCGTTGACCATATGCTCGATCTCGTTGTCGCGGTAGCGCACGCTCAGGCCCACCACCGCCACGCCGATGCGCGTCGCGGCAAAGAACAGCTGCAGCCACTCGATCTGGTTCAGGCCGATCACGCCGATGCGCTCGCCACGGGCGATGCCCAGGCCAAGCAGGCCACAGGCAAGCCGCGCGGAACTGGCCTCCATCTCGGCAAAGCCGTGGGCCTGCTGCCCGCAGAGGTAGGCAGTGCGCTGGCCCCACCGCCGGCTGGCCTGGCGGAGGGCGGCACCAATGGTGGCGGGCGGCGGGTTGGCAATCATGCGGACTCTCCTGGCGTTGGATGTCAAGTTGGATGCGGCAAGGACCCGGGGCAGGTCAGAGCGGCAAGCGTAGCCAAGTAGCGTGGGGCAAGGCTTGCGGAAAGTGGCTGGGTCGCGGCGTATGGCGGCAGCTCGGTGGGCATCCATTAAGCATGACATGGGTAATTGAAGAATACCCATTAAATTGGTATTTGCAATTTACCCATATTGTTTGTAAAGTGAGATCACGCATTTCATGGGTAACTCCGGATCACCAAGATGAAACAGCTGCTCACCACTCCCAGCCAGCTCGGGCAAGTGCTGCAATCCGCACGGCGTGCCGCCAAGCTGTCCCAGACCGACCTTGCCGCGCGGCTGGATGTCAGCCAGAGCCGCATCTCCCACATGGAACTCAACCCGGGCAGCATCAGCGCCGACCAGTTGCTGGCCCTGATCAGCGTGCTCGGCCTGGAACTCGTCGTGCAGGATAAACGCGCGGCGGACGCCGAAGCCTCGCCGGTGGAGTGGTAGCCATGGGCCGCAGATCGCATGCGCGGGCGTTGTCGGTATGGGCCAATGGCGAGCGGGTAGGGACGTGGCGCATCCCCACGCGGGGCGACATGGAGTTGCAATACGACCCAGGCTGGCTGGCCTCGCCCGCCGGGCGCCCACTCTCCCTGTCGCTGCCCTTCGGCGTCGATACCTCACCGCTCAAGGGCGACCGGGTGCGCAATTACTTCGACAACCTGCTGCCCGACAGCGATGCCATCCGCAAGCGCCTGGCCACGCGTTTCAAGGCGGCAACCACGGAAGCCTTCGACCTGCTGGAAGCCATCGGCCGCGATTGCGTCGGCGCCGTGCAATTGCTCGGCGAGAACGAACAGCCAGCGGGCCATGACCGCATCGACGGTACGCCGCAATCCGACACCGATATTGAAAAGCTGCTGCGGCAGACGGTCAGCCCCACCGGCATGGGCGCGCAGGACGATGACGATGACTTCCGCATCTCCCTGGCCGGCGCGCAGGAAAAGACCGCGCTGCTGTGGCACGGCAACCAGTGGATGAAGCCCCACGGCGCCACGCCCACCACCCACATCCTCAAGCTGCCGCTCGGGCTGGTGGGCAACAAGCGGGCCGACCTCACTACCTCGGTCGAGAACGAGTGGCTCTGCCTGACCATCCTCGCCGCCTACGGCCTGCCGGTGGCACATAGCGAAATCAAAACCTTCGCCAGCCAGAAGGTCCTGAGCGTGCAGCGCTTCGACCGGCAGATGCATTCCTCGGGAGGCTGGATCCTGCGCCTGCCGCAGGAGGATTTCTGCCAGGCGCTCGGCGTCGCCCCGCACCTGAAGTACGAAGCGGATGGCGGCCCGGGCATGCGCGACATCGCCCAGATCCTGCGGCAATCGACCCATGCCGACGACGACCTGGAGATCTTCCTCACCACGCAGATCCTGTTCTGGATGCTGGCGGCGCCCGACGGGCATGCCAAGAATTTCAGCATCCGCCTGCTGCCGGGTGGGCGCTACCGGATGACGCCGCTCTATGACGTGATGTCGATCTGGCCGGTGGTCGGCAATGGGGCAAACCGGTGGTCATGGCACAAGGCCAAGCTGGCCATGGCGGTGGCCGGCAAGAACCGGCACTACCTGTTCAAGGACGTGCAGCGCCGGCATTTCAACGCCATGGCGCCCAAGTGCTTCCACGGCCCGGATGCCGAAGGCATAGTTCAGCGGCTCATTGCGCAGACGCCGGCGGTCATTGCCACGGTCAGCGCCGCCTTGCCGGAAGGCTTCCCGCAAAAGGTGGCGGACAGCATCCTGCAAGGGCTGGATGCGTCCGCCCGGCAGCTTGATCGCATGCCGCCTGGTTAAGCGGTGGGTTGGGTTTGCCCAGGCCAACCACTAAGCGCAAGACGAAGTGCACGGCGCGGCCTATGGTCGAGGGATGCCGGCTTGCATGCCGCACGCCACCCCCGACCCGAAAGCCCACTGACAGGACCCACGATGCGCCTCCTGACCCTGCCGCCCCTTGCGCACTATTTCACCGCCGAGCACGAACAGTTCCGCAGCACGCTGCGCGACTTCGTCGCCCGCGAGATCACGCCGTATGTGAACGACTGGGACGAATCCGGAACCTTTCCCCGCTCGCTGTACCGCCGCGCCGCGCAAGTCGGCCTGCTCGGGCTCGGTTACCCGGAACACTTCGGCGGCACGCCCGGCGACATCTTCTATCACCTGATCCAGGCGGAAGAGTTTGCCCGCTGCGGCTCCGGCGGCGTCAACGCATCGCTGCACTCCCACTCCATCGGCGTGCCGCCCATCGTCGCGGCCGGCAGCCCGGCGCTGCAGGAACGCGTGCTGCCCGCGGTCATCGCTGGCGACAAGATCGCCGCCCTGGCCATTACCGAGCCCGGCGGCGGCTCCGACGTGGCCAGCCTGAAGACCACGGCCGTGCGCGACGGCGACCACTACATCGTCAACGGTGAGAAGACTTTCATCACCTCCGGCATGCGCGCCGACTTCATCACCACCGCGGTGCGCACCGATCCCGCCAACAAGGGCGCGGGCGGCATCTCCCTGCTGCTGATCGAAGGCAACCCGCCCGGCCTGACCCGCACCGAACTCAAGAAAATGGGCTGGCTCGCCTCCGACACCGCCCACCTGCACTTCGACAACTGCCGGATCCCGGCCGCCAACCTGATTGGCGAAGAGAACCGCGGCTTCCAGATCATCATGCGCAACTTCAACGCCGAGCGGCTGGGGATGAGCGCCAGCGCCTATGGCTATGCCGAAGCCTGCCTGCAGGAAGCACTCGACTGGGCGCGCCAGCGCAGCACCTTCGGCCACCCGCTGGTGAAGCGCCAGGTGATCCGCCACAAGCTGGTCGACATGGCCCTGCGCATCGAAGCCGCCCGCAACCTCGTCTACGACCTGGCTTATCGCGTGCAGCATCAGGCCGGAGACCCGGCGCAACTGGTGGCGCGCACCTGCATGGCCAAGATCCAGGCCACCCAGGCCATGCAGTTCTGCGCCGACCAGGCCGTGCAGATCCTGGGCGGCATGGGTTTCATGCGTGGCACCCTGAGCGAGCGGGTATACCGCGAGGTCAAGGTCATGATGATCGGCGGCGGGTCGGAGGAAATCATGAAAGACCTGGCCGCGCGGCAGTTGGGGTTTTGAGGGGGGGAGATGTCCGAACGGCTTAAACGGCCAGTTCGAGGATCGTGCACATGAGGGCATGCGTCCCGGGAAGCGCCTCAGCCTCCCCGCGACACGGATCGGCCCCGCCGCGCCGCTTTATAATCCGACCGGAGAACCCACCGCTGGCGCTGCCGGCGGGCGTGTCCTGGAACCGGCCGAATGCCTTCGTATCCCCTTGTCCTCTGTCTCACCTTTGCGGTCGTCGGAAGTCTAACGGTTGCCGTCGCAACCTGGACGCGGCGGGACGACCCCATCGTCAAGGCCTTCCTGGCGCTGGCCCTGGGGAGCGCGCTATGGAGCGGCGGCCGCCTGCTCGAGTTGAACTCCGCCGACCTGGCAACACGCATCCTGTGGGCCAAGGTGCAATATGTGGGCATTGTCGCCGTGCCCATCGGCTGGCTCTGCGCCATGATCCAGCTCAGCCGGCCAAGATTCGTCATTCCCTGGTCGCTGCTCTGTCTGCCCATCGTCATCAATATCGTGACGCTGGCCCTGGTCTTTACCAACGAACGGCACCACCTGATCTGGACATCGATCCAGCTGGTGCCGGGGGGCGCGCCGCCGGGCGCCGTCTTCGGCCATGGCCCGGGATACGCCGCGGCGGCCGCCTACACCTACCTGCTGTTGCTGATCAGCGTTTACTTCCTGCTGACGGCCCGGGTACCAAGCAGCAGCCTGACCCGCGGGGGAAGGGCGGTGCTTGTGGGCGGCCTGGCGTTGCCGCTGGTGGCCAATATCGCGTACTTGCGCGGATGGACGGGGCCGCTGGGCGGCGACCTGACCCCCGCCACCTTCGCGGTGACGGCGGTGCTGGTGTGGGTATGCGCGCTGCGCAGGCATCTGGATGACGTTGGCCACTACGCCAGGCTCAGGGTCTTCGATGCCTTGCAAGAGGGCTGCGTGATCGTAAATGCCAACGACATCATCGTCGACTTCAACCCCGCCGCGCGGCGCCTGCTGGTGGAGGTGGAGCGGGGCAGCACGTTTCCGCCGGCCTGGCGGGACGCGATTGCCGCCAGCCGCAGCGGCGCGCCCGGCAGCGGCGGCTCGCACCTGATTTCGGAGGCGCGCGTCGACTACGAGCTCACCGTGGATTCGGTGCGCAACCTGAACCGGCAGCCGGTCGGGATCATTGTGTTCCTGCGCGACGTCACGCGCTTTCGCTCGCGCGAGCACGCGTTGACGCTGGAAAACTCCAGCCTGGCGGTGCGGCTCGGCGAGACCGAGGAAAAGCTCTCACGCATCGAGGCGGACCTCTATCGCGATGCGCTCACCGGCGCGCGCAACCGGCGCTACTTCCAGCGCGAGGCCGCCGTCGCGATTGCCGACGCGTTTGAGCGAGGCATTCCCGTCGGCCTGCTGATCATCGACGTCGATTACTTCAAGCAGTACAACGATCGCCACGGCCATGTGCATGGCGACGAATGCCTGCGCCGCGTTGCCGCCGCCATCGGCGAAGCCATGCGCAACGGCCCCGGCGACTTCTGCGCCCGCGTTGGCGGCGAAGAGTTCGCCATCGTGCTGCCAACGATCACGCCAGCCAATACACGGGAAGTCGGCCTGCGCCTGCTCAATGCCGTGCGCTCGCTGGCGCTGCCGCACGGCGGCTGGCCAGAGCATCCGTGCGTCACCATCAGCGTCGGCGCGGTTTGCGAAATCCCGGCGTCGCCAGCGCTGGAGTTCCTGCTCGAAAAAGCCGACGCAGCCATGTACGAGGCCAAGCGCAACGGCCGCGACCGCTTCATGATGCACAAGCCGGTGGCGTCGCCTGTGTACCCGGGCTGAACGTCTTTCATGGATTGGCCTGACCGGCCATCATCTCGGGAGTAGCCCGCGGCCGCTTGTCGTGACGGTGGTCTCGGGATGCCGGTAGCGGCCATGCCGGCCCCAAGCACGCCCCACGCACGCCCGCCGAGGCCTGATCTCAATTCCACTGCATGGAAATGCAGGGCTGTATTCGATCGTATTTGCGCTTAATCTGGGTTCATCGATAAACGACGGACAGGGCAAAGACATGGCGACTGTCCCGTCAAGAAACCCAGACGGAGACGCAAGTGCCTAATTCATTTCCCCTCTTCAAGCGGGCGCTGGCCACGTTGGCCATTCCGCTCGCCGCCATGGGCGCGCTGGCGCCAGCGGCCAACGCCGCAGCCTTCCCGGAAAAACCCATTCGCCTCGTCGTGCCCTTCGCCCCGGGTGGTGGGACCGACCTGATCGCCAGGACCATGGGCGTGACGATGTCGCAGGATCTCGGCCAGCCCGTGATCATCGACAACAAGCCGGGCGGCGGTACCATCATCGGCTCCGACACGGTGGCCAAGAGCGCACCGGATGGCTACACCTTGGTGATGGCCACGTTTGCGCACGCGGTCAACCCGAGCATCCACGCCAAGCTGCCCTACGCCACCGACAAGGCATTTGCGCCGGTGATGCTGGTAGGCCAGTCGCCCAACGTGCTGGTGGTTCGCCCGGACAGCCCCTACAAGACGGTGCAGGACCTGATCGCTGCCGCCAAGGCCAAGCCAGGAAAGATCTCGTTTGCATCTCAGGGCCCAGGCACTTCCGCGCACCTCGCGGGTGAACTGTTCAAGTCACTGGCCAAAGTCGACCTCAATCACATTCCCTACCGAGGCGCCGGCCCGGCCATCACCGACTTGCTGGGCGGCCAGGTGGATGTGATGTTCGCCACGGCCTCCGCAGTCGGGTCGTTGCTTGAGAACGGCAAGCTGCGGGCGATCGCGGTGACCACGGCCAAGCGCTCGACAAGCCCGGTCCTGGCGAAGGTGCCCACCATCGCGGAAAGCGGCGTGCCCGGCTACGTGGCCGAAAGCTGGTACGGGCTCTTCGTGCCGGCAGGCACGCCCGCCCCGGTGATTGCCCGCCTGAACGCCGCCGCCAGGAAAGCGGTGCAGACCGAGGCGTTCCGCAAGCGCGCCGAAACCGAGGGCCTGGAAGTCAGCGCGGGAACGCCCGAGGAATTCGGCCGCTATGTGCGCGCCGAGGAGGTTCGCTGGAGCCAGGTGGTCAAGCAAGCCAAGATCACCGCAGAGTAGTCGAGCAGCCCTCGATTGCGCATCGGCACGCAAAACACACGAAGCACGAATCAAAGCACAAAACACGAGATAGAGAGACCCACCATGAACGCCACTTCACTGATCACACTCGACATTGACGCCGGGATCGCCACCCTGACGCTGAACCGCCCTGAAAAGCGCAACGCCATGACCGACGACATGCGTACCGAGTTGATCGCCGCCCTGGAGCACGTCACCCAGGACAAGACCATTCGGGCGCTGGTGCTCACCGGCAACGGTAAAGGCTTCTGCGCAGGCGGCGATGTGGCCGGCATGCAGCGGCGCATGGATGCGCCGGCGGGCGAGGTGGCTTTCAACGGCTGGTCGCGCCAGCAACGGGTGCACCATACCGTGGCGCTGCTGCACAACATGCCCAAGCCCACCATTGCCGCGGTCAATGGCGCCGCCGCCGGGCTGGGTGCCGATATGGCCATGAGCTGCGATTTTGTGGTGGCATCGGAAAGCGCCAGTTTCGCCTGGTCATATATCCATCGTGGCTTGATCCCGGACGGCGGCGGCATGTACTTCCTGCCGCGCCGCACCGGGCTGTCCAAGGCCAAGGAGCTGATCTTCAGCGGGCGCAAGGTCGATGCCACAGAGGCTCTCCAGCTGGGCATCGCGGATCGCGTCAGCGAGCCGGAGGCGCTGTTGCCCAGTGCCAGAGCCTGGGCGGCGGAACTGAGCCAGGGCTCCGCAACTGCCCTGGCGCTGGGCAAGTCCATCCTGAACCAGGCCTTCGAGTTGCCGGCCGAGCAGGTATTCGCGCAGGGCAGCCAGGCGCAGGGCATCTGCTACACCAGCGCCGAGCATCGGGAATCCGTGCGGGCATTCCTGGCCAAGATGGCTGGAAAGGAACGGGCCTGACACCATGGACGCAGATAACGCACGCTCTGCCATCGCCCGCCTGGTCAAGCCGCGCAGCGTCGCCATCATCGGCGCTTCCGCCGATGCGGCCAAGACCGCCGGGCGCCCGGTCGCCTACCTGAAAAAGCATGGTTTCGCCGGCGCCATCTACCCGGTCAACCCCAAGGTGGGCGAGATTGACGGCATCCTCTGCTATGCGGATATCGACGCGTTGCCGGAAGTGCCGGATGTGGGCATCGTCCTGCTGGGCGCGCAGCGCGCCCACCTGGCCGTGCGCGAACTGGCCGCACTCGGCACCGGCGCCGCCATCGTGCTGGCCAGCGGCTACTCGGAGACGGGCGCCGAAGGCGCGCGCCGCCAGGCGGAACTGATCGAGGCAGCCGGCGCCATGCGCCTGCTCGGCCCCAACACCATCGGCCTGGTCAACCTCACCGACAATATCCCGCTCTCCGCCAGCGGGGCGCTGGAGATGGATCATTTCCCAGTCGGCAACATCGGCGTGGTCTCGCAGAGCGGCGGCATTCTTGGCGCTTTGCTCTCCCGCGCCGCCGCGCGCGGCATCGGGCTTTCCAAGCTGGTTTCCACCAGCAATGAAGCGGACCTCGACCTGGCCGATTTCATCGACTACCTGGCGGATGACGCGGCCACCCGTGTGATTGCGCTGTATGTGGAAAGCGTGCGCCATCCCGACCGATTCCGCGCCGCCGCGCTGAAAGCGGCCAGGGCCGGCAAGCCGGTGGTAGCGTTCAAGATTGGCCGCTCCGAGGCGGGGGCACGCGCCGCGGTGTCGCACACGGGCGCGCTGGCCGGCGCGGACCGGATGTACGACGCGCTGTTCCGGCAAGCCGGCGTGATCCGCGCGCAGACTTTCGCGGACCTGCTCGACATGCCCGCCGCGCTCGCCACCGGGAGGGCGTTGCGCGGCAACCGGGTTGCCATCCTGACCTCGACCGGCGGGGCCGGCACGCTGGTTTCGGACAGCCTCGGGTTGTCCGGCTTCGAGACACCCGCGCCGGACGAAGCCACCGCGCAACGGCTGCGGGCCCTGCAGCAGGGCGATCACGCGGCACTGGATCGCAACCCCATCGATGTCACCCTGGCAGGCCTGCAGCCGGACCTGCTGCGCGGCGCGATCCGGGCGCTGCTGGATAGCCCGAGCTATGACGCCGTTGCCGTCATCGTCGGGTCGTCCGGCCTGGCCATGCCAGACCTGATGGCAGGCGCGATCCAGGATTGCCTGCCCACCAGCGACAAGCCGGTGGTCGCCTTCGTCAGCCCGCATGCGCCGCAGGTGGCCAGCCTGCTGACCGCGCGCGGCGTGCCCGCATTCAGTGCGCCCGAGAGCTGTACGGCCGCGCTAAGCGCCATGCTGCGTGCCGGACAATGGCGCGAGGCGCCTGATGTCCCGGCCCAGGCGGCAGCCCTCATCGCCGGGGAGCTGCCGCGCGGCGCGCTGGATGAGGCAGCAGCAAAGCAGCTCTTCGCGCGTTTTGGCATCCCGTCGGTGCGCGAGCACATCGTACGCAATGGGCAAGAAGCCAGCGACGCCGCCCAGGACCTCGGTGCCCGCGTGGTCCTCAAGATCCTCAGTGCCGAGATCACGCACAAGAGTGATGTCGGCGGTGTCGCCGTCAACCTGACGCCGCAAGACGTCTCGGCGCGGTTGCCGGCGATGGCCGACGACGTGCGAGCGCACACCGGCGTGGTGCCCCAGCGCTTCCTTGTCCAGGAGATGGTCACCGGCGGCGTGGAGATGATCCTTGGCATGCACCGCGACGCGCTCGGCACCGCGATCCTGCTGGGCATGGGCGGCGTGACCGCGGAGCTGTTCAAGGACACCACCATGCGCATGCTGCCGCCGGCCGGCGGGCTGTCGCACACCGAAGCACTTGGCATGATCCAGGAACTGAAAACCTGGCCGCTGCTGGATGGCTTTCGCGGCCGGCCCAAGGCCGATGTTGCAGCGCTGGCCGATGCCATTGTGGCGTTTTCCAGCATGACGGCCGCGCTGGGCGAGCAGTTGGTGGAGGCGGAGATCAACCCGGTCTTCGTGCTGCCGGCATCGCAAGGCGTGCGGGCGGCAGATGGCGTGGTTGTGATGGCGGGCTGACTGCAGCAAGCCGGGCAGGGGGATCTGGCATAGTCATAGCAAATGATGCCAAACTCCCCTCCGATGCTTTAATTCCGGCTGCCGGAAATCAGCCCCACCCAGGAGCATGACCTTGGATCCCGAACTAGCGTTGTCGCGGGCGCGTGGCAGGGCGAGCAGCACGTCGGCCAATCGCTCGCTGGAGCGCGGCATGGAGATACTCCGGGCGTTTCGTGCGGGCTCGGAAGTGCTGGGCAACGGCGACCTGGCCGAACGTACCGGCCTGCCGCGCTCGACTGTCAGCCGGCTCACGCAAAGCCTGGTGGAGGCCGGCTTCCTCCAGTACGACGCCACGCTGCGCGCTTACCGGCTTGGCCCGCCGGTCCTGAGCCTGGCGCACGCCATGCGCGCCGGCTCTGCCGTGCTGCAGGCAGCAGCCCCGTTGATGCGCGAGCTCGCGCAAAGCCAGCACATCAACGTCGGGCTGGCCATGGCCGACCGCGACGAGATGGTCTATCTGGAATCCATCCGCTATAGCCGCAAGGTCTCGCTGCGCAGCGTTGTGACCGGGCAGCGTGTGCCCATGGCGCTTACCTCCCTGGGCCGCGCCTACCTGGCCGCGGCCCCCGAGCAGGAAACCAAGGCCTTGCTGGAAGGCTTCGGCAAGCGCCTGCGCGCAAACTGGCCCGCACTTGCAAAAGACATCGAGCAAGCCATCGGGCAAGTGCGCAAGCAGGGCTGGTGCATGGCGAGCTGGCAGCCGGAAGTGGTCGCGCTCTCCACGCCACTGGTGTTCAAGAGCTACGCCATCCACGTGCTGAACGTCAGCACCACCACGCAGGCAACGCCGGCCAGCGCCGCGCGCATTCTCAAGCCACACCTGATGAAACTGGCCGCGCAGATCCGCAGCGCGGTGGGCGACGAGGCCGTGTAACAGGCGGCTCACGCCTCCGGCTTCAGCATGTGTTCGTCGAAGCTCAGGTGCATGCGCCCGGCGTCGATACGCAAGCGCAGGCGATGGTATTTCGCGAGATAGCGCACGCCGACGATCGCAGCGGCAAAGCCCGCGCCAGCGCCAATGCCAAGCGCCCAGCGTGGCCCGAACGTATCGGCGACCCAGCCGACGATCGGCGCGCCAAGCGGGGTGCCACCCAAGGCCAAGGCGAAGAGGATGGCTACCACTCGGCCGCGCATGGCGGGTTCGGTCGATAGCTGCACCAGGCTGTTTGTCGACGTGGTCACAGTCTGTGCCGCCACGCCAACCATGATCAGTGCAAGACCAAACAGGGCGTAGCTGGGCATGATCGCGGCTAGCGCGCAGCCTACCCCGAACACCGTTGCGCCAGCGAGCAAAAGCGAGAAGCGCGGCTTGGCCCGCCTTGCCGCCAGCAAGGCGCCCGTCACCGACCCGATCGCCATGATCGACGTCAGGAAACCGAACTGATCCGCCCCGGCATGAAAGACGGTAACCGACATCGTCGAGATGTAAATCGGGAAATTCAGCCCAAACGTGCCGATCAGGAACAGCATGAGCAAGGCAGCCTTCAGGTCGTGGCGCCGCCAGACATAGCGAAAGCCCTCGGCAAAGCTGCCTCGCGTGCGGACCGCCCGGGCCTTCCGATGCAGTTCACCAAGGCGCAGGCGGCTCAACGCCCCCAGCACCGCGACAAAGGACGCCGCATTGATCAGGAATACCCATCCGGTGCCCACCACGCTGATCAGCACGCCGGCCACGGCAGGCCCAATCATCCGCGCTGCATTGAACGAGGTGGAATTCAGCGCCACGGCATTGGACAGGTCCGAATCCCCGACCAGCTCGGCGACAAACGTCTGGCGCGCGGGTGAATCGAATGCCGTGACGCAGCCGAGCAAGAACGCAAACAGGTACACGTGCCACAACTGGACGTGCCCGGACAAGGTCAGCAGCCCCAGCCCGAGCGCCAGCGTGCCCATGGCGGCCTGCGTGGCAAGCAGGAGCTTGCGCCTGTCGAAATGATCCGCCGCAAAGCCGGTCAAGGGTAACAAGAGCATCTGGGGCCCGAACTGCAGCGCCATGACCACGCCCACGGACGTTGCGTTCTTGTGCGTCAGATGCGTGAGCACCAGCCAGTCCTGCGCGGTGCGCTGCATCCAGGTTCCCACATTGGATACGATGGCCCCGCCGGCCCACAGCCGGTAGTTGAAGTTGTCAAGTGAACGGAAGGTGCCTCTCACCGGCTGCCGCCCTTTTCGAGCAGATCGATGATCTCGCGGGTTGTGCCTGTCTCACCCAGCCTCGGGAAAATCCGCGCAATGCTGTTCGCGTGCGCATCCAGGCTCATGTCGGTCATGGCATCGACGGCCAGGGCGACGTTGAACCCAAGCTCATGCGCCTGGCGCGCGGTCGACTCCACGCCGATGCTGGTCGCGACGCCGGCAAGCACCACCTGCGTCACACCCAGCTTTCTCAGTTGCGCCTCAAGGTCGGTATTGGTGAATGCTCCCCACGTCAGCTTTGTCACCGTGAGGTCGGCCGGCTGCCGGTTCAACTCGGGCACCAGATCGGCCCATCCGGCAGGAAGATCGCCAAGCCTGCGGCCCTGTTCGGTACGGCCGGGGGCGCCGCCGGCAACGTTGACCAGCACTACTGGCAGGCCGTGGCCGCGGAACGCGGTGGCAAGGGTCGCGGACTGCTTCACGATTTCGTCGACCGGGTGCGCGACGGGAAGCGAGACGATTCCCTGCTGCAGATCGATGACAACCAGAGCGGTTTTCGGATCAAGAACGGTGACTGGCATGGTGGTTTCTCTCGGTTTTTCTCTCGGTTTTCTCTCGGTCGACAGGGACTGCGGCAAGTCCGGAGCAGGGCGCGGGCCGGGACTTTGAAAGGGTCCCATCGCAAGGCTCACGAGTCGGCCAGCCGTTTGAGCAGGGCGATGCCAGCCGCAAGCCCCTCTTGCTCCGCCGCCGCAAGTTTTGTCCGGATGACACGCAGCAGCCAGTCTTCCCGCGCCGCCCGGGTCGCCAGGATCATCTCCCTGGCGTCAGCCGTGAGCGACAAGATGGTCTGCCGCCCGTCGACCGGATCCGGCGCGCCACTCACAAGCCCGGCCGCTTCCAGGACGGCAACCGTGGCGCCCATGGACTGCGACCGCACACCCTCGGCCCGCGCCAGCGTTGTCACAGTGGCCGGACCATCACGCTCCAGGCGGCCAAGAACCGACATCTGGGCCCAGGTGAGGTCGCCCGGATGCACCTCTTCACGCAGGCGGCGCCTCAGCTGGCCGATCACGATACGAAGATCGGTTGCCAGCGCGGATGCGCGGGCATCCAGCGGATCATCCTGTTTGTGGTTGCCATGCATGTCCCCAATGTAGTCGATGCGAAGGAAAACTACAAAGGTAAACTTCCTATTTTGTACAGGTTCATCATGGTTGACGGTCTGGGAGATCCAAACACCATGGCCTCAGTAGCTCAGCCGCAGGCCCAGGCGCACGGTACGGCCGGCACCGGGCATTACCCACACGCTGCTATAGGAGCTGGCGTAGTAGGTCTTGTCGAACAGGTTGTCGACGTTAAGCGTCACGCGTACCGTCTTGCTGTATTGCCAATAGCCCAGCACGTCGGCCAGCGTGTAGGCGGGCAGCGAGAAGCTGTTCCGCGAGTCGCCGGAGCGCTTGCCGACATAGCGGATGCCGCCGCCTACGCCGTAGCGCTGGCCGACGGGGGCCGCATCCTCGTACACCGCCATCACGCTGCCGCTGGTGCGCGGGATGTTGGCCAGCGGCGTGCCGGCGGCGAGCGTGCTGTCCTGGGTGATTTCGGCGTCGATATAGGCGAAGTTGCCGGTCACGCGCCAATGCGTGCCGAGCTGACTGGATGCGTCGAGTTCCACCCCTCGGCTGCGCGCCTCGCCGGCGGCCACCGAGTAGGAGGGGTCCAGCGGGTCGGCGGTCAGCACATTACGCTTGCGGATCTCGAAGACCGACAGCGTGGCGCCGAGACGGCGGTCGTCGCTGTCGAGCTTCACGCCGGCTTCCACGGCCCGCCCGTGTTCCGCAGAGAACGGGTTGCCGGCGGAATCGGTGCCGGTATTAGGGCGGAACGAGCGGCTGGCGTTGGCGAACAGGGAGACGTTGTTGCTGGCCAGATAGGTAAGGCCGATGCGCGGCGAGACCGCGCTCTGATGCTGGCTGGCACGCGTGCCGAGCAGGCGGTTGTCCAGCGACTGGTTGTAGGCATCGAAACGCGCGCCGGCCAGCAGGCGCCAGCGTTCGCCCAGCCGCAGTTGGTCCTGGGCATAGAGGCCAAGACTGGTCTGGCGCTCGTAGGTGTCGGTGTTGGCTGCCAGTGTGGGCGGGGCCTGGCCATAGGCCGGGTTGTAGATGTCGATGGCATAGAGCGCGCCGGCGCTGGGGTTCTTGCGCAGCTGCACCTGGGTGTTGCCGAAGCGGTAGGCGTCCACGCCGACGATCAACTCGTGGCCGATGGCGCCGGTGTCGAACTTGCCGGTCATGTCGGCCTGCAGCGAGACGTCGTCGGACTGGTAGTCGCGATAGCGACGCTGGCGTCTCAGGGTACGTTGGTCTGCGGACAGCGCGCTGGCCTCGGTGGAGTAGCCCACCAGGCTGCCGCCGCGGTAGGCTGCGGCCAGGCGGCCTTTCAAGTTCGGCGAGAACTGGTGTTCGACGCTCAACTGGTGCGACTGGCTGTCGAGGCGGATGTCGCCATCGTTTGGCTCGCCGAGGAAGCGCGAGCGCGGTACGGCGCCCAACTGCCCGTTGATGGCCACCACGCCGCGGTCCAGCGGGGTGGTGTAGCGCTGGAACTCGGCCGCGTACTGCACGATGGTGTCAGCGCCCAGGGTCCAGGTGAACGACGGCGCCACCAGGTAGCGCTTGCTGTTGATGAAGTCGCGCGTGCTACCTTCGTGGTCGCCCACGGCGATCAGCCGCCCGGCCACGTTGTCGCTGATGGCGCCGGTGACGTCGGCCGACACGCGGTAGCCATCACGGCTGCTGACCTCCATGTCGTAGGTCTGGCTGGGCTTGAACTGTGGCTGCTTGGTGATGACGTTGATGCTGCCGCCGGGTTCGCTGTTACCGTATAGCGAGGAGGTCGGGCCCTTGAGCACCTCCACGCGTTCGATGGTGGCCGCGTCGCGCGGCGCGGTGAAGCCGCGGTTGGCGGCAAAGCCGTTGACAAGATAGCCAGCGCCGGTGTTCTCGTTGCCGGTGAAGCCGCGTATCGCGTAGTTGTCCCACAGGCCGCCGAAGCTGTTCTGGCGCGACACGCCGCTGGCGTAGTCGAAGGTCTGGTCCAGCCGCGTGGCGCCGATATCGTCGATCAGCTCGCGCGGCAACACACGCACGGATTGCGGCACCTCGCGCAGCGGGGCCTCGGTGCGCGTCGCGCCGGTGGCGGTGGAAGGCGCGTAGGTATTGTCGGCAGTGCTGACCACCGAGACTTCGGGGAGCGTCGTCGCGGGCGCCTCCTCGGCATCGGCGAGCGGCGCGGTGATCGCCGTGGCGGCGGCCAGTGCGGCGAGGGGACTACGCCGTCGTTGGCCGGCTGGAGTGACAGAAAATATCGGCATGTTCGGATCAGAGTGAAGCGCGGGCGCTAGGTAGCGCGTTGGGGGTTCGGCGGTGGCGCGGCGCGAGGCGGCCGGTCCCGACGGGTGGGCCAACGTGATTGGAGCCTTATTGCAACTAGGTTGCATTATAAGGATCTTCTTCATCACTTGTGTGGAATTTTCCGGCGCCGCGGCGCCATGCCACAGGGTCGACATGCCGGCAAGCAGGGCTGGGGGCTATGCCGCTTCCACCAGCCGGTGCAGCGTGAGGTTGCGTGCCACGTCCCGACTGCATTCGATATGAGCGCGCAGCAACCCGCGCGCACCAGGGCAGTCGCGCGCGACGATCGCCTGCAGAACGCCTGCATGCTCTTCGTAGGTGGCCACTATCCGTGGCCGCTGTGTGAAGTCCAGACACCAGTTGGTGCAGTGGCTCCGCGCCGCTCGTGGCGCGCTGAAGATGCCTATTGCCGAGCCGCTGAGGCATTTCCAACCACATGGCCACCTATGACGGGCTCCGTGGCGCTGGAGGCCGTCAAGCTTACGCTGGCCAAGCTGGCCAAACTCGGACATTTGAGCTTAGCCAAAAGGGGGTGGGGACGAAAACATGAACTAGCTCCAAGTAGTCCAAGTTTTCGTCCCCACCCCCGAAGCGGACATTCTGATGTGGCCTTTACAACCGTTCCCACCGATAATCATTGTTATGTTAAATCAAAGCCTGAGGCGCTGACTGACTGAACGCCTATCCTCCCCATCAGTGCATCGGCACATTTCAGAGGCCAATGGGTGCGCCGCCGGTGCCCCTGGTTCAATTCGGTGAACTGGCTTCCCGTCGAAACGCTTTGCCCAACTTGAGCGGTCCCAAGCGACACCGAGTGTGGCGCTCCATCCACGTCTGCCAAGCGTCCAGGCTGGTCTGCGAGGCGGCGCCAAGCCATCCACGATCGATCCATCTAAAGACGGCAATCTACAGGGCTGCGCCGGCTTTTTGTAATGATCTCTACATCATTGAAACCCGTGCTCAGCCCCCCTATGCTGCCTTCCATGACCACATCCCAAGATTCCTGGATCCTGCTGATTGTCAGCCTTCCCACATCGGGCGCGACCGCCCGCATGCGGATTTGGCGCACGCTCAAGACGTTAGGTGGAGCCGCCTTGCGCGACGGGGCTTATCTGCTGCCGGCCAGGGCCGAGCAAGTGGCGCAATTCCGCGAACTGGCCGACGAAACCCAGCAGCAGGATGGCCAAGCCTGGCTGTTGACGGTGCATCCCCAAGAGGACGACGACGCTGCCGCCTACCGCGCACTGTTCGACCGATCGGGCGACTATGCCGAGTTCCTCGCCTCCGTCTCGGAAGCCCGCCAGACGCTTTCCGGACTAAGTGAAGCCGAGCTCAATCGCTTGCTGCGGCGGCTCGGACGCATTTACGAATCGATTCGCAAGGTTGATTTCTTCCCCAACGAGGCGTCCCTGCGTGCCGAGGCGCAGTGGCGGGACTTTACGGGCGCCATTGAAACGATCCTGTCGCCTGGAGAGCCGCACCCTGCTGCCGGGGCGATCGCGCGGCGCGACCCCACCCAGTACCACGGGCGGCTCTGGGCGACCCGCCGCCATCTTTGGGTCGACCGGGTGGCGTGCGCCTGGTTGATCCAGCGCTTCATCGACCCCCACGCCCGCTTTCTGTGGCTCGAATCCCCCAGTGACTGCCCAACCGATGCGCTGGGCTTCGATTTCGACGACGCGACATTCACCCATGTTGGCGACAAGGTTTCCTTCGAGGTGCTGCTTGCAAGCTTTGGCCTGGACGCGAATCCAGGATTGCAGCGCCTGGCGGAGATGGTCCACGCGCTGGATGTCGGCGGCCCGACCGTTCCCGAAGCGAGCGGGTTCGAGGCGATCCTGGCCGGCGCCCGCGAGCGGCTAGCCGACGACGATGCGCTGTTGGCCGAAATCGGCCTGGTGCTGGATTCCCTGCATGCCCACTTTTTGAATCACCGGAAACGCTAGCCGTCACCGCCCCCATCTCAAGGAAGATCAATGAGCAACCTGCAGCAAGCCGACATTCCGCAAGCGCCGGCGGCCGAACGGCCGAGCTATTCGCTCTGGCAACTTGTGTTCTATATGTTGCGCCTGGGTACGCTGGGCTTCGGCGGCCCCGTTGCCCTCGCTGGCTACATGCACCGGGACTTGGTGGATGCGCGTAAGTGGATTACCGACGCCGATTACAAGGAAGGCCTGGCGCTGGCGCAGTTGGCTCCCGGTCCGCTTGCCGCGCAGCTCGCCATCTATCTCGGCTATGTGCACTATCGCGTCGTCGGCGCGACCTTGGTCGGCATTGCATTCGTCATTCCGTCGTTCCTGATGGTGGTGGCACTGGGTTGGGCCTACGTCCGGTTCGGCGGGTTGACCTGGATGCAGTCTGTGTTCTACGGGGTTGGCGCCGCGGTCATCGGGATCATTGCGATCAGCGCCTACAAGCTCACCAACAAGAGCGTGGGCAAGGACAAGCTGCTGTGGGTGATCTACCTGGTGTTGGCAACGGTGACCGTGGTGACCGAATCGGAGATCGCCTGGCTGTTCCTTGCGGCCGGCTTCGTAGTCTGGTTCTGGCGCGCGCCACCGAAGTGGCTGCGACAAGGTGGCCTCAATGCCATTGCGGCGACGCAATTGCCTACGGTGGGCGGGATCGTCAGCACTGTGGATTGGCCGCTGCTGACGCAGATCGGCGTGTTCTTCGCCAAGGCCGGCGCCTTCGTATTCGGGTCCGGGCTTGCCATCGTGCCGTTCCTGTACGGTGGCGTCGTGACCGAGCACCATTGGTTGAACGACAAGCAGTTTGTCGACGCGGTGGCAGTGGCCATGATCACGCCGGGCCCCGTGGTGATCACGGTCGGGTTCATCGGCTACCTGGTTGCCGGCCTGCCGGGGGCGTCCGTGGCCGCGCTGGGCACCTTCCTGCCTTGCTACCTGTTCACCGTGATCCCGGCGCCCTACTTCAAGAAGTACGGGAAACGCCCCGGCATCATCGCCTTCGTCGATGGCGTGACGGCGGCGGCTGTCGGGGCCATCACGGGCGCCGTGATCGTCCTGGCCAAACGCTCAATTATCGATCTGCCCACTGTCTTGCTTGCGCTTGTTACGGTCGCGCTGCTTTGGAAATTCAAGAAGCTGCCTGAGCCAGTCATCGTCGTCGGCGCCGCACTAATCGGCCTGGTCGCCTACCCGCTCCTCCACGCATGAGCCGCACGAACAAAGAATCCATCATGACCTATGCAATGAAGCCGCTGGGCGTCGATCCCGGCAAGCTCACTGGCCTCTCGGAAAAACTGATCGTCAGCCACTACGAGAACAACTATGGCGGCGCTGTGAAGCGATTGAATGCCATCGCCGCGGAACTTGCCTCGCTGGATCCGGCGACCGCACCCGTCTTTGTGCTCAATGGCCTGAAGCGCGAAGAACTGATCGCTACCAATTCAATGATCTTGCACGAGGTGTACTTTGACGGGCTCGGTGATGGCGGCAGCTTGGGCGGCGAGCTGGAGTTGGCGCTCATCCGTGACTTCGGCAGCGTGGCGCGCTGGCAGGCCGAGTTCATCGCAATGGGCAAGGCACTAGGCGGCGGCTCGGGATGGGTGTTGCTGACTTACTCGCCGCGAGACAAGCGGCTTGTGAACCAGTGGGCGCCCGATCACGCACATACCCTCGCCGGGGCTACCCCGATCCTGGCGCTTGACATGTATGAGCATTCTTACCACATGGACTTCGGCGCAAAAGCTGCGGCATATGTGGATGCCTTCATGCAGAACATTCATTGGGCCCAGGCAGCCGAGCGCTTCGCCGTGGCCCGAAAATAATTCCGGATACCAGATCACGCCAGCCAGGACAATGCCGCCCGGCTAGAAGACACAGGCTTCCGAGCAGCGTATCTCACCGGCGGCATCGAGGAATGGGCCGCCGGCAATCACCCGACGATCGGCAAACCGTAAGGAGCCAGCCATGAAATGGATTACCCGCGAACGTCCGAAGATTGACCGGATTGCCTGCCCTTGGCTGATCGCCCGCTTTATCGACAAGGAACCAGAATTTTTGTACGTGCCAACCGGCGACGTCGTGAAAGTCGCTGGCGAGACGGGTGCCGTTCCCTACGACATCCCTGGCGTCGAGCTTTCGCATGTCGGCGAACTATGCAGCTTTGACGCGTTCCTGGATAAATACCATCTGAATGATCCAGCCTTGCAGCAACTAGCCGGCATCGTGCGGGGCGCGGACACGTCAAAGCTGGATCTCACCCCGCAATCCGGAGGGCTCTACGCTATCTCGCTGGGTCTGTCCCAGGTGTTCACCGACGATCACGAGATGCTCCGGCATGGCATGGTGGTGTATGACGCCCTGTATGCCTGGTGCCTGCATTGCCAGGCGGAGACGCATCGGTGGCCACCGAAGATGCCTGCGTGAACTTCTTTGCGATGTCGCCCGGGAGGTACCCCGTGAAAGCGATCCTGCTCTTTGTATGGATGCTGCTGACAGCCATGCCGGCAACTGGAGAAACGATCATGTTCAACCAGAACAAACAAGGTGCCTTGCCTGCGGGATGGGTGGCCGGTGTTACCGGCCGCGGCACACCGAGGTGGACCGTCGAGGCTGACCCGACCGCGGTGAATAGCGCCAACGTGCTCAAGCAATCGGGCTCCGGAGACTTCCCCTGGTGTGTGAAGTCAGCCGTCTCCATCTCCGATGGCTTCGTAGAAGCAAGGTTCAAGCCCATTGCCGGTCGCGAAGACCAGGCCGGCGGCGTCGTCTGGCGCTGGAAGAGCGGCGATAACTACTATGTCGCGCGAGCGAATGCACTGGAGAACAATGTCTCCCTGTACTACACAACGGGCGGCCGCAGGCACACAATCCAATATCAGGAGGCCCCTGTCCTTGCCCGGGTCTGGCATACGCTGCGCGTCGAGTTCATCGGCAACCATATCCAGGTTGCGCTGGACGGCAAACGCTACATCGATGTGACGGACGACCACATTGGCGGCGCCGGCGCAGTCGGCCTATGGACCAAGGCGGATAGCGTGACCTTGTTCGACACCTTCTCGTTCGGAAATGCCGGCGCGAACTAGGAACGAAGAAGACAAAGCCCATGCATTCTTAAGGACCCGGCTGTGCCCACCGACCCAGTCTGGCTTGCGCGCCTGGTACTGCCTGCAGGCGTCCATCCCAGCGCGTTGCCGTTTCTCATCGGCCGCGCGCTACGCGGCTTCTGCGATGGGTTTATCGCCGTCCTACTGCCAGCGTACCTGCTTGCACTCGGTTTCGCGCAACTGGCAGTGGGATTGATCAGCAGTGCCACCCTGATCGGCTCGGCACTGGCGACGATACTGGTGGGCGTCATCGGCCATCGCTACCCGCAGCGCCGCCTGCTGTTGTTGGCGGCGGCATTGATGGCCGCGACCGGCATAGGTTTCGCCGGACTGTCTTCCCTTTGGCCGCTGTTGCTCGTCGCATTCATTGGCACGCTCAACCCAAGCTCCGGAGACGTCAGCGTGTTCCTGCCACTCGAGCAGGCCGCTCTTGCGGATTCGTCGGCCTCCGACGGCCGCACGGCGCTATTCGCCCGTTACAGCCTGACCGGGGCCCTCTCCGCCGCCATAGGCGCGCTGGCAGCAGCGCTGCCGGACTGGCTCGCCGCGCAAATCGGGATTCCTTTTCTCAGCGCCATGCGCGCGATGTTCATGATCTATGCCTTGACCGGTGTCGCACTCTACGCCCTCTATGCCCGCATGCCCGTGCCACACCCCCACGTGCCGTCAGTGAGAATACCGCTTGGCCCCTCTCGCCGCATCGTTACCCACCTTGCGCTGCTCTTTAGCGTCGACGCCTTTGCCGGCGGCCTGGTGGTGAACTCTCTGCTGGCGCTGTGGTTGATGCAGCGCTTCGGTCTTTCCCCAGGCGCCGCTGGCCAGTTCTTTTTCTGGGCGGGGCTGCTCACCGCAGGCTCCCAGCTCGTTGCCGTGCCGCTAGCTCGCAAGTTCGGCTTGCTGAACACGATGGTGTTCAGCCACGTTCCCTCCAGCCTCTGCCTGATCGCGGCCGCTTTTTCTCCCTCCCTGGCAGCGACCCTGGCCCTGTTGCTCGTGCGCAGCGCGTTGTCGCAGATGGACGTACCGACCCGGACCGCTTATGTGATGGCCGTGGTGACGCCGCCCGAACGTCCGGCGGCCGCAAGTCTGACTGCGGTACCGAGGAGCCTGGCATCCGCACTTGGCCCGGCCCTCGCGGGCGGCCTCTTGGCAACGGGCTGGGTCGGCGTCCCGCTGGTTGCCTGCGGCCTGCTCAAGATCGCCTATGACCTCGCGCTCCTCCGTGCATTTCGGCACATCAAGCCAGTCGATTGAACGGAAACTTGGGGGGCAGTTTCCACCTCAAATACATAGAGTGAGATGGAGGTTGTCATGCGCATATTGATGCACCTTGTTTTGGCCGCCTTGCTCGTCGGTTGCACGACCCAAGCCGAACGCACCGCCCAGGCGGAACGTGAGGTCGACCAAATGATCAGCGTGTATGGCCCGGCGTGCGAGAAGCTCGGATATAAGGGCAACTCCGACCCATGGAGGGACTGCGTTTTGAGCCTGGATGCGAAGGAAAGCACAGAGCGCTACAGCCGTTACCCGACTTCGACGACTTGCTTCGGGCATCGCGGTTTCTTCCAGTGCACGACGTTCTAGAATTTGCTTCTTGTCCTCAGGATCGCGCCATAGTCACCGCTGGCTGTGCTTGACGAACAAATTGCCAGGATTGGAAACAAGGTGGAACAGGCGAACTTATCTTGCATGTTTATTCTTAATGACAACCACCATTAAACTCGCAAATAGGTGTACCCCATAGGCTCCTGATACAACCGCTTACACGTTGGTCGCCACGCCGATGGCCGAGGCGTCAACCTCGTTGCGCGCGCACCGTTACAGACGGTAGCCCATCTTTAATTCTGAAAATAGGCTTAATTCTGCAAATAGGCGGCCGACTGATGGCCGCAGCGCGTATTTCCAGAAGCATCAGGAGCATCATCATGCACAGGGTCTTGGCATTTGGCCTGCTGGCTGGCATCGCCGTTCTTACCTCCGGCTCTGCCGAGGCACGCGTTGACGTAGGAATTGGTATTGGCCTGCCCTGGCCGGCCGTGGTTGCGCCTCCTCCTCCTGCTTACTATGAGCCGGCACCCGTCTATGAGCCGGCACCCGTTTATGTCGCACCTCGGCCGGTCGTTGTTGCACCCGGCTACTACGACGATTGGCAGGCCCGTGCCTGGCGCGAACAGCAATGGCGTGAAAGGCGCTGGAGAGAACGCGAATGGCGCGAGCGGCACCGCGAGTGGCATCGCTGGCACGACGACGATGACTGACGCAGCGACAAGCGAACTCGATCGTTGATGGCATTGACGAATCGTCTCGCGGGCTCGGATGTATTTCGCGACGATTCTAAACAGTGCCGGTGCGCCTTCCCAAGGGTACGCAATTGCCGGAGCGAGGCACGCACCGTTGCTTTTTTTATCTTCTTGGCACATCGCATCCGGACGGCCCGCATAGACGAAAATTGTCTTCGCCTAGCCTATATTCAATGTGTTGCCGTGGTCGCCTGTGGGGATAGCCGGCGTCATTGCGGGCGCCCTGAATCCAGGGGGCCGCGCGGCACCAAAACCCACTGCCATGCGGGCTAGGAATGCGTGGCCAATTCATCGCTGAGGAGCAAAAAAAATGAAGAACATCTCGGTAACTCTCGGGGTCATCCTTGCCCTCGCCGGAGTCGCAGCCGTGGCCCAAACACCCAACGACGCGCAGATCGCGGCGATCGTCGTCACCGCAAACCAAGTCGACATTGACGCGGGAAAAATTGCGCAGAGGAGCGGTCACTCCCAGGACGTAAAGGCTTTCGGAAAACAGATGGTCACTGACCATACCGGTGTGAACAAACAGGCCGTGGCGCTGGTCAAGAAGCTGAAAGTCACTCCGGAGAAGAATCCAACGAGTGAAAGCCTGCAGTCTGGCGGCAACGAGAACGTAAAGGCGCTGAGGGGACTCAAGGGCGCAAGTTTCGACAAGGCGTATATCGACCACGAAGTGGCGTATCACGAACAAGTGATTGATGCACTCGACAAGACGCTCATTCCCAATGCGCAGAACGACGAGCTAAAGGCGCTGCTGGTTGCTGTGCGCCCGGCGTTTGTCGGGCACCTGGAGCATGCGAAGCAGATCCAATCCTCGCTAGGCAAGTGATTCTCTGCACCAGCAAGACGTCCATGCACCAACTACCGACACGACCCGATGGGCGGCGGCGAAGGCACCTGCTCGCGGTTGCACTGATCTTTGCGTGGGGCATGCCCTGCGTCGGTCCCAGTGCAATCGCGGCCGAAAAAACGGAAAGACACACGGTGGTGATCGAGGGCGCGAAGTTTGAGCCCGAGGCCATTAGCGTCAAGCGAGGGGATACGATTGTGTGGGTCAACAAAGATCCATATCCCCACACCGTCACGGCGCCCGGGGTGTTCGACTCCCACAGCATCGTTGCTGGCGGGTCGTGGCGGTATATTGCACACAAAACTGGCGAAATCCCCTATGCCTGCACGCTGCACCCGAACATGAAAGGGGCGCTCAAGGTCGAATAGCCGCCAAATCGAGCTTTATCCCGGAATCCGGAGACAACACACCATGAGTCCCAAGAACCGTTTCCCGTTACCCCTGCGGTTTCTCGTGCTTGGTGGCGCGGTCGCTCTTGCCGGCTGCGGCGGTGGCGGTGGCGGATCGTTCAGCAGCGGTTCAGGCACTTTGAGCGTGTCTATGACCGACGCGCCTTCCTGCGGCTTTGACCATGTATTTGTCACTGTTGACAAGGTGCGGGTCCATACCAATCCCAACGCCGATGTGAGCGGCTCTGGCTGGGCCGACGTGACTGTCAGCCCGGCGCGACGGATCGATCTGCTGTCGCTCACCAACGGTGTGCTCACGGTGCTCGGCCAGACCCCGTTGCCAGCCGGCACATACCAGCAGATCCGCCTGGTGTTGGTCCCCAACGGGGCCGGCGCCCTGGCCAATTCCGTGGTTCCGACCGGTCGTAGTGAGCAAGCCCTCGATACGCCCAGCGCAATCCAGACCGGAATCAAGATCATCCGGCCCTTCACGGTGGCGCCCAATACCTTGACTGACCTGATACTTGACTTCGATGCCTGCAAGTCGATTGTCGCGCGCGGCAATGGCACTTTTGGCCTGAAGCCAGTGGTGACCGCCCTGCCGACCGTGGTGAGTGGCGCGGTCACGGGGATGCTGAGCAGCGCGCCCGGCGCTCAGGTCTATGCCGAGCGCAATGGTGTAGTGGTTAAGGCGACCATGGCTGACGCCAACGGCAACTTCACCCTCTCGCCGATTGAGCAGAGCAGCACCGCCGGCAATGTTGACGTGGTGATCGTGCCAACCTCGACGAATGGCCGGGGCACCGGCATCGTACGCAGCGTGCCTGTGGTGGCGGGCGGCAGCACCGCCGTCGCGACCGCGGCGGCGCCCATCAGCCTTCCGATCTCCGTGTTCCGCACCGTTTCCGGCGTGGTCACTCCTGCCAGTGCGCAAGCCACGATCCGCGCCCTGCAACTGACAGGAGGCGGCACTTTCGAGATCGCTGCGACGGCAGCGGCCTCTGACACCGGAGCCTACAGCCTGTTCCCGAACCAGCCTGCCCTGCCGGCAGCCGCACCGGTAGTGGGAACCTACCAGACCACGCTGCCGATTCCGCTGACGGCGGACGCCAGCGCCGCAGGAAAATATAGCATCCAGGCGACCAGTACAGCTGGCACGGTCAGCACGCAGCAGGTCAATGTGACCCTATCGGATGTGACCCAGAACTTTGCATTCTGACGCGCAGGGTGCCGGCAGGGGGACCGATTGCCCTCCCTGCCGGCATCTCGGTCCGCCAGTGATGCGGCGGCAAGCTGCGGCAGACTGAATGCGTTGATGTCTTGGGCCCGCAATATAGCGGGTTCGACCTGAGACCTGAGACCTGGTTTGGATGCGGAGGCACGGGAACAGACGCTGGCCGAGATGTGCATTACAGAGCACCAGCGCAATCCTATGTGGAATCATGACCAATGGCGTTCGCACGGCATTTCCATGGGCTCATTTCTGACATATTTTCGCGCCGAAGCACTGCATCCTTGGCCCCCAGCGGCGCCGCGCGCCGTCAGCCCGGAATTGACCAAGAAGGATTGTGTTCAAGCTCCAACGCCAAGTTTTCCTTGTCCCTTGGACAATCTTGGACAATCGCGAATACTCGCTGCTATATTGCGTGAACCAATCCTGCCCCAGATCCCATGGCACGCTCGCTTGTGCTCGTCGTGTTAGCCGCTTCGCTCTATGGTTGCGCCGGTGCACCGTCCTTCGGTCTGTTTGGCGCCTATTTTCCCCTTTGGCTCTTGAGCGCCCTGATCGGCATCGTGGGCGCCGTCATTTCCTGGCGGTTGTTTATCCTGGCCGGCTGGGCGGATATCGTCGGCTTCCCGCTGCTGGTGAACACGGCGATCGGCCTGATGATCGCTGAAATCGTCTGGTTATCGGGTACGGGACACATCCTATGAAAATGGCCGGCGTGCGCAAAAGCCCGCTGCGCGGGAAATTGATCGCCCTGGCGATCGTTGTTCTGGCCATCCTGCTCTCCATCTATGCCTGGCATCGCACCGAGCGGTTTCCGTCGTCCGACGATGCCGGGCTCGATGCCGACATGGTGCATGTGGCCTCGCCCGTGGGCGGCAGGATCGCGAGGATCCTGGTCAGCGAGAACCAGCACGTGGCTAAGGGCGCTGTGCTGTTCGAGATCGATCCTGTGCCATACCGGCTAGCCGTGGCCCAGGCGACTGCCGATCTGGAACTGGCGCAGGCTGCGCTGGGCACGCGCCGACGCACGATTGCCACTGAACACGCCAACGCGGCAATTGCCTCGGAGCAGACCGCCCGCACCGAGCAGAACTACGCGCTGACCGCGCGCACCGTGGAGCGCCTGCGTCCGCTGGCCGCGGATGGCTACGTGCCGAAGCAGCAGCTCGACCAGGCCGAGGTGGCGCAGCGCGACGCGGCCGTATCGCTGAAACAGGCCAGTGTGCAGCGTGCCGCGACGGCAAAGGCGGTGGGCACCGAGGACGATGCCACGGCAGCTGTGCGAGCGCGCGAGTCGGCTTTGGCCATCGCCCAGCGGGCACTGGACGACACCGTGGTTCGCGCCCCGCATGACGGCCGCGTGAGCGGCCTGACCGTACTGTCCGGCGAAGTCGTGATTCCCAATCAGTCCCTCTTCCTGCTAGTGCATACCGGCGAATGGTTCGCCGTCGCCAATTTCCGTGAAACCCAGCTGGCCGATATCCGTCTTGGCGATTGCGCCACGGTCTATTCGATGATCGACCGCAGCCATGCCATGCGCGGCAAGGTCCAGGGCATTGGCATTGGCATCACCGATACCGAGCGCCTGAACCTGCCGCGCTCCCTGCCCTATGTCCAGCCGTCGGTGAACTGGGTGCGTGTGGCCAAGCGATTCCCGGTGCGGATCAAGCTGGAAGAACCGCCGGAAACGCTGGCCCGGGTGGGCGCGAGTGCAACCGTCGAGATCCGGCATGGCGCTGCCTGCCGCTGACAAGTTGCGCCTCGGGCTGGCCGGTCTCGGCGCCCTGCTGGCACCGTTTCCGGGCCGYGCAACGGCCACCACGCGCATTGCCGTGGCTTGCATGTTGACGGTGCTCGTCACCAGCATCTATGGCACGCCGGAGGCGGCCATCTCCGCCTATGTCGTCTTTTTCATCAACCGGGCGGATCGCGTTACCAGTATCGTGATGAGCGTGGCGGCGCTGGTGCTGGTCAGCATCATCATCGGACTCGTGATGCTGCTGGCCGATTTCACTGTCGATGATCCACTGAGCCGGGTGGCTTGCATGGCCGTGCTGTCGGCCGCCCTGCTCTTCCTGACCTCGGCCAGCAAGTTGCGCCCGGTGGGCGCCATCATTGCCATGATCATCGGGTTCGGGCTCGACGAACTCGGCCTGGTGCCCGGCGGTGAGATCGCCACGCGCGCCCTGCTCTATGCCTGGCTGATGGTGGCGATTCCGATCGGCGTGAACGTGGCGGTCAACCTGGTGCTGGGGGCGTCGCCGCGCCGGCTGGCCTGCGACCAGCTGGCCCATTGCCTGCGCGTGGCGGCAGCCTGCCTGCGCGATCCAGCACCGGACGGCGCCGCGCTGCAGGCTGCGCTGCACACCGGCGTTCAGCCGGTGGCGGGCTGGCTGAAGCTGGCAAGGATCGAAGGCTCTGCCAATGCCAGCGACGTAGCCGCGCTGCGCCATGCCGCGGCGTCAACCATGGCGATCCTGCTGGCGGTCGATGTCGCCCGCCGGCAGCCGGGCGCTCCCCTGCCCGCCCCGGTTGCCGATCCGATCGCCGACACGCTTGACGCGATGGCGCGCATGCTCGATGCGGGTGGCTATCCGGTGGAAATCGGGCTGAGCCTCCCGGGCGCCAGCCAGCTTGCGCCGGCGCAGGCGGCGGTTGCCAGGGAACTGCACACGGCCATCAACGGCTTTGCCGAGCCCCCAGCATCGGACACGGCGACGGACACAGCGACAGCCCCGACGCCCGCGACCAGCCGCGGCGGCTTCCTTGACGCAGATGCCTTTAGCAATCGCGGCCACATCCACTACGCGCTCAAGACCACCGGCGCGGCCATGTTCTGCTACCTGCTCTATCAGCAGCTCAACTGGCCTGGCATTCATACCTGCTTCATTACGTGTTATCTCGTGTCGCTCGGGACCGCCGCGGAGACGGTGGAGAAGCTATCGCTGCGGCTGGCCGGCTGCCTGGCTGGCGCTGTCATCGGCACGGCCGCCCTCGTGTATGTCGTGCCTTCGCTATCGTCTGTGGGCGGACTCATGTTGCTTGTCTTTGCGGGCACGTGGATATCGGCCTGGGTTGCGCAAGGCTCCGCGCGCATCGCCTACGCAGGCTTCCAGGTCGCGTTCGCGTTCTACCTGTGTGTCATCCAGGGCGCCGGCCCGGGCTTTGACCTGACCATCGCGCGTGACCGGGTCATCGGCATCATGCTCGGCAACCTGATGGTCTACCTGGTGTTCACGCGCGTCTGGCCGGTCAGCATTACCGCGCGCATTGAAGCGGCGCTGGACCGGCTGGCCGAGCAGTGGCAGCAACTGGCGCATGCCAGGCGGCCCGACGACCGGCGCGGGCATGCCACAGCCGCGCTGGCCTTGCAGGGCGATATTGCGCAGGACCTGATCCTCGCGCACTACGAGCCTGCGCCCGTAGGCCCGGCGCCCGAGTGGGTCGACGACCGCCAGCGGCGCCTGCACTCGCTCGACGCGATTGCCGGTCCGGCGTTCCTGTTCGCCGAGCGGTTCCCGGGCGACCCCGACCTCGCGCGGCGGCTTCGCACGCTGCGGGCCCACGATACGGCGCCGCAGCCAGTGCAGCCCACTGACACTACCACCGCCGCTCACGCCCCTGAGGCCACTGACGCCGCCGGTCACAACGGCCCGGCCCGCGACGCCTTGCTGGCTCTCATCGACAAACGCCTGACCGCCTCCGTAGCCGACGCCGCGCAGGCGGCCCACCCTTCCCCAATCCATGCGCAAACGTGATTCGCTGGTGATTCCGCTATCGCTGATGGCCGCGACGCTGGCCGGTTGTGCCACGTCGTCGCTGAATCTCGCGCCTGCGCAAGCCGATCGGCCGTGGCAGCCCGCCACCACGGCATCCGGAGAGATCGTGCCCGGCGCGGCGGCCAGGGCCGCCTCCGCGTCAAGGCCTTCCGACTACACGCTGCCCGCCAATTCGGCGCTGGCATCGATCGCACCGCCGCCAGCGCTCGATCCGGCGCACGCGTACTCGCTGCCGGAACTGATCGACGTGGCCGAGTCCGCCAACCCGCTGACACGCATCGCGTGGAACGACGCACGCAATGCGGCGCTGGCCGCGGGCATCGCCAAGGCCAGCTACCTGCCGCACATCTCGGCCGCGGCCATGGGCGGCTACCAGAACGGGCATCTTTCCACCAGCACACCCCTGGGATCGGCCGGCACGAACATATCCACCCACGGCGCGGTGTCGGTACTGTCGCTGCAATGGCTGCTGTTCGATTTCGGTGAACGTGCGGGGATTGTCGATGCCGCGGAGCAGACTTCGATTGCCGTCAACATTGCGTTCACGGCCGTTCACCAGCGCATCGTTCACGATGTCAGCGTGGCGTTCTACCGCTATCAGGCTGCCCGGTCGCGCGGCGGCACGGTGCAGCAGGCCATGACCAACGCCGAAGCCGTGCTCGCGGCCGCCAAGGCCCGCTACCAGCGCGGCATCGGCACGGTCGTGGAGGTGGCGCAGGCCACCCAGAACCGTGCGCAGACCAACCTTGCGATGGTGCAAGCGCAGGGAGCCGAGACCGACGCGTATCTGGCCCTGCTCACGGCCATTGGTATTTCGCCGTTGTCGAAACCACGCATCGCCGAAATGCCCGTGCGCCCCTTGTCGCCGGCCTTGCGCGGCTCGATCGAGCAGATCGTCGAAAGCGCGATCGCGCAGCGGCCCGACGTGCTGAGCGCCTACGCGGCCGAGCGTGCCAGCCAGGCCAAGGTCAAGGCGGCCGAGGCGGCGTTCCTGCCCAAGGTGTTCCTGTCCGCTTACACGTCATATGCGTCGGGTGGATCGTCCATCTCGGCGATTCCGCCAATCGGCCAGCAGCCGCCGACGCTGAACCTCAACGGCTATCGCTACGGCGCCAGCGTATTCCTTGGCGTTACCGTGCCCATTTACGACGGCGGGGTGCGCTCGGCGGTTGTCGCGCAGTCGCGCAATGACGTCGACAGCGCATCGGCCCGGCTGACGCGCGCCAAGGAAGAATCGGTGCGGCAAGTGGTGGTCAGCCAGAGCGCGCTCGAATCAAGCCTGGCGGCGTATGACGCGGCCAAGGCGCTGGCCGACGCCGCCCAGGTCACCTACAACGCGGCCTTTGCTGCATATAGCAAGGGCGTGGGATCGGTAACCGAAGCCAACCTGGCGCAGACCCAGTTGCTACTGGCATGGAACGCGTCGACCGATGCGTATAGCGGGGCGCTGGCCGCCGCCGCCACGCTGGCGCTCGCGACCGGGGCGATCGGCTCGACGCGTTGAGCCGCCCGAATTGACGGGTGCCCCGGGCGGGGCCGAACAGGAGGCGCGAATCAGGCGGATGCCGATGCGAGCGGCACTTCGTCGTAAGTCTGCAGGCGAATGTCGGCCCGATGCAGATCCGTTTCATACTGGCGTGCCGCCAAAAGGAAACATGCGGCTGCGACCAGGCCGAATGCCGGCATCACCGCAAGGGCCGTCTGCAGGCCAAGGGCGTCTGAAATCGCCCCCCCGACGAAAGGCCCAACCGCAAGGCCAAACATATTCTGAAAGAGCGACAGCAGTGCGGCGCCGGTGGAACGCACGCCCGGGTGAACGACGTCGAGCACAATACCCGCCGCCGGCCCTACCGTGCACGTCATCAGGAAGCCGCCGAACGCGATTAGCAGGAACTGCTGGCTGGCTGGCATCGTAACGGTAAAGGCCGCAACAAAAACCAGCAGGGTCGCCACGCACAGGAAGGCCACGGCGAGAGGCTTGTTGCGTGGCCGGCGTACAGCCGCCCTGTCCACCACGAGACCCCACACGAAGGCCCCCAGCGCGCCGCACAACACGATCAGCGCCGCCTCTTTGGCGGCAACATCCGGGGCTGCACCGTGGAACCGGTTGAAATAGCTGGGGAGCCAGGCCCAGACGGTAGACACCACGATGAGCTGAAACGCTGCGCCGATGCAGGTCCACCAGACCGTACGCGAGTCAGACAACGCGCTTGCGACGTGCCTGATGAAGTTCCATGGTGACTCCTTTGCCTTGTTCAGCCGGGACGTCAATCCCACGGTCTTGTAGTCGGGCACGAACAGGTACAGCAGCGCGATTGCCAGCCCCGGGAAGCCCACCACGCCGAACGCGGCCTGCCAGCCCCAGCGCTGGGCGATCACGCCGCCCAGCATGACGCCGAGGACAGCACCAATGGAGCCGGCGGCAAAGAACGCCCCCAGCAACATGGAGCGCATGCGCTTGGGGAACAAGCTGGCAATCAGCGCCGCGCCGACGGAACCATAGCCGCTTTCGCCAACGCCTACCATGGCGCGTGCGGCAAACAACTGACTGTAGTTGCGAGTGAACATGCATGAGATGGTCGCTACGCTCCATACCGTTGCCATCACGGCGACACTCTTGACTCGGCTCATCCGATCGGCCAGAAGGGCGACGGGCAGGCCGCCCAGTGCGACAACGATCGAGATGATCGACACCAGTGCGCCAAGCTGCTTGTCCGACAAGCTCCACGCTTCCTTCAAGTGGGGAAACAACGAGACAATGACCTGCCGGTCGATGTAGTCGAACAGCATCAGCGCAAAGGTCATGCCAAAGGCAAACCAGGCTCGGGGCCGGCTGACCAGATAGTCGTCGCGATCATCTGGTCCGGAATGCGGGGTGTGCGGGTTCATGCGTGTCTCCAGAATGGGTTGGCTCTTGCATTGAGAGCCACCTCTGATGCTTGCACAGTCTGCTACGTGCAACTGACAGTGCCGGCTGCCTTCCGGCATGGTGCGTTCACAGTCAGGCGGACACGCCAGCAATGCGCCCTTGATGCGTGCCGCGTGTGCTTCGGCATCGTGACAATGCCCTGTCAGGGCACCAGGACGGTGGAACCTACTGTCTTGCGCGACGCGAGCGCCCGATGCGCGTCGGCGGCATCGGCCAGGGCAAAGGTCTGCTGGGGTTCGCTAGCGATGCGGCCGGCCAGCACGTGCTCGAACAATTCCTTGGCCATCTCCAGCATGTGCGCGCGCGGCTGGATATAGTGCATCATGGCCGGCCGCGTGAACCAGATCGATCCCTTCACGGCCAGCATCTGGGAATCGACGATCACCGCTCCCGACGAGGTGCCGTTGCTGATCTGCGAACCGCGCGGCTGCAGGCAGTCCAGCGAGGCTTCCAGCGTGTCCTTGCCCACCGAGTCGTAGACCACCGGAACACCCTTGCCGTCGGTGATCTCCTTGACGCGCTGCACGATGTTCTCGCGCGAGGTCACGATGGTGTGCGCACAGCCGTTGGCCCTGGCGATCGCGGCCTTCTCGTCGGTACTCACGGTTCCGATCATGGTGACGCCCATCGCCCGGGCCCACTGGCAGGCGATCAGCCCCACGCCACCCGCAGCCGCGTGGTAGAGGATGGTCTCGCCACCCTGCAGCGGGTAGACCTGACGGAACAGGTATTGCGCCGTCATGCCCTTCATCATGAGCGTGGCGGCGGTGCGCTCGGAGACGCCATCGGGCAGCGGGATCAGCACCGCGGCCGGCATCACGCGCACCTGGGAGTAAGCGCCCTGCGGCCCGATCAGGTAGCCGACGCGGTCACCCACGCGGATGTCCGTCACGCCGGAACCCACGGCCTCGACGACCCCGACCGCGTCGGAGCCCAAGCCGTTGGGCAGCGCCAGCGGGTAGCGGCCGGTGCGGAAATAGAGATCGATGAAATTCAGCGCGATATAGCTGTGGCGCACGCGGGCCTCGCCGGGGCCGGGCTCGCCGACCTCGACTTCCTCGAACTTCAGCACTTCCGGGCCGCCGGTTTCGTAGAAGCGAATGGCTTTTGACATGCTTATCTTCCTTTGTCTGTTCTGTGGGGTCCCGCGCCGCCGACTCAGTTGGTCACTGACAGCCCGGCGACGGGGTTCGTGGGCGGGCCAGCGGCGCCGACGCGCACAGGGCGAAGGCGACCCTGAGAAGCGCCGCACGCTGGCCGGACTTGTTGGCTTGCTTCGTCATGGGTCTCCTTGCCGTTGTGAGCCAGGGCGTGGCGCGCTCAGGCGACCTTGCGCAGATGGCCCTGCTGGCGGCCAATGCGGTTGGGCGCGAAGCCGTTGGCCGCCAGGGACTCCTCCACCGTGTCGTAGAACACGCCGATCTTGGAAATCTCGCGCGCCTGCTGCGCGGTGGCGATCGGGCGGCCGAACTCGCGTGAAATGCGCACCAGTTGCTCGATCTGCTGGACCGTGCTGAACTTCTTGGAGCGCTGCTGGTTCCAGAGGTTGTCCTCGATGCCGCAGCGCACATGCAAGCCCATGGCGATACCCATCATGTTGATCGGCAGCACGTTGAGCACGGAGCTTTCCACCGTCAGCACTGCGCCATCGGGCACGGCGCGCACCATGTTGGCCATGTTGTAGATGTTGGGCGCGTCCATGCCGCCGCTGATGGCCACCCAGTTCATGACCAGCGGGCCTTTGTAGATGCCCCTGCGCATCAAGCGCTCGACCGACTCGAAGCTGTTGATGTTGTAGCACTGGAATGCGCTTTGGATGCCAGCAGCCGACAGGCGGCGGATGTGCTCCTCGACCCAGCCGGGCTGCGAGGGCACCGTCATTTCCTTGTATGCCTGAAAGGTGGCCGGATCTTCCATCGACGTGCCGCGCAGGTCTTCGTAGTCGAAGTGCTCCAGCACATTCATCTGCGAGGTGTTCACGGTCACTGTGACCTGGTCGGGCTTGGGGTCGAGATCGGCCAGCATGTGGCGCGTGTCATCGGACAGCCACTTGGCGGCAGCGCCATCGGTCTCTGGCGCGAAAGAGATCGAACCACCTACCTGGATGATCATCTCGGGCACGGCCTTGCGCACGCCGGCGACCAGTTCGTTGAATTTGGACAAACGCTTGGAGCCGCGCCCATCGAGTTCGCGTACATGCAGGTGCAGCACCGTGGCACCCGCGTTGTAGCAGTCCACCGCCTTCTGGATCTGCGCCTCCATCGTCACCGGGATGTCCTCGGGAAAGTCGGAGGGGACATAGGACGGCGCGTAGGGCGCGGCCGTGATGACGAGCGGCTGCTGGTTTTCGGGGAACAGGTGTCCGTCGAGAAAGTTCATGGCGTGTCTCCTGGGGGGAAAGAAGAATGGGGATAGGGTTAGCGGGAATGAGGTTCAGAACACCAAGTCAGAACACCTTGTCGCCGATAATGCCGGCGCGCTCCATCTTGCGATGGCAGGGTGCGTAGTCCATCACGGCGTAGTGCTGCGTCGAGCGGTTGTCCCAGATGGCGATGCTGTTCGGCTTCCAGCGCCAGCGCACCTGGTACTCGGGGATCAAGGCCTGGCTGATCAGGTACTGCAGCAGCGCCGAGCCGCCTTGTGTGAAATCCTGGCCGTAGCGCACGTTGGCCGGCGTGTGGAAGTTCGTGAAATGGGTGGCGAAGCCGTTGACGAACAGCACCTTCTCGCCGGTCTCGGGATGGGTGCGCACCACGGGATGTTCGGCATCCGGGTACTGGGCCTTGAGTGCCAGGCGTTTCCCGGTCGGCATGGCCGCGCCGAACGTGGCTTCGATGCTGTGCCGCGCACGCAGGCCAGCGATCTGGATCTTGACCTGGTCGGGCAGCTTCTCGTAGGCCAGCGCCATGTTGGCCCACATGGTGTCGCCGCCCACCGGCGGGCATTCCACGCAGCGCAGCACGCAGCCCATTGGCGGCGTCTCGCGCCAGGTGGCGTCGCAGTGCCAGCCGTTCTCGTAACGGTCGTTGGGGACCTCCGGCGACTTGTAGATGCGCACCAGGCCGGGGTGGTCCGGGTCGCTGCCGACCACGGGGTGGTCCTCGAGCTCGCCGAAGCGGCGCGCGAAGCCCACATGCTCAGCGCGCGTAATGTCCTGGTCGCGCAGGAACAGGACCTTGTGCTTGAGCAGCGCGGCCCTGATCTCGGCGAACAGCCCGTCATCGTGCACGGCGTCTGCCAGGTTCACGTTCACGAGCTCGGCACCTATGGCGCACGTCAACGGTTCAATCTGCATGGTTTGTCTCCTTCGTTTTTTTTCATATCACCACCACGTACGGGCCCGTGGTCTTGCGGGACTCGCGGTCGCGGTGAGCATGGCCGCCACACGCGACCTGCAGCGCTGGTCGGGCCGCTCTTGCGTTGAGAGCTGCCGCCAATGCTTGCCCAGTCAGTGGTGCAACGTGGGCGCGGAGCTGCTCGAGAGCCGCCCCGCGTCAAGCCGTTCGATCAACTGCGAGGCCATCGGCCAGGGCCCATAGCCAGATGCCGGGTTCAGATGACCGACCTTGCCCAGGTCCACCGTGTCACTGCCCCAGGCCCGCGCGAGTTCGATAACCCTTGGCAGCTCGCCCAGCGGATCGTTCTGGCTGGTAGCGACCAGGCTGGGAAACGGAAGCCGCTGGCGTGGTACCGGGAGCCAGCCGCTGGAGTGGATCGCGGACAGTGTCGGGTAGCCTTCCGGCATGGGGCGTTCAAAGTCAGGCGGGCACGCCAGCAATGCGCCCTTGATGCGTGCTGCGTGTGCGGTTGTCAGGGCCCAGTGGGCAAGCATGATGCAGCCCCCGCTGTGGGCGACCAGCAGTACAGGGCCGCCAATGCCTGCCACCGCCTGCTCGATTGCCGCGACACGGCGATAACAGTCCAGGTTTTCGCGCCCCATTGGCGGCACCGTGCGGGCACTGGGCAGCCGCCCGGCCAGCAATGTCTGCCAATGGTCGGCAACCTGGTCACGCAGGCCGGGGACGATAAGCACAATGGAGGTTGTCATGATGGAATTCGATTTCAGGTTGTGCTGGAACTGGGGTCTGCCAACAGCTAGCGTCTGCGCATGAGGTCCGGCGTGAAGACCGACACCACGCTGTGCGCCATTGATCTCGCGCCGCCGGACATCGGGGGATCAAATCCACATCCGATCCACATCAGAAGACTATCTCTGCAAGACCAAATGTGATGTATTATTTGGGACATTCGATGTCTAAATTGGGACACACCCATGCGCGGCTACACGCCCTTGATCCGAAGCGCCAGTCTTACCGGCTACACGGAGCTGGCACGCCACCATGGACTCAACCCTGACGCGATGCTGCGCAAGGTGGGGTTGAATCCCCGGAGCCTTCTCGATCCCGACATGCCGGTCACTTCCATGGCGGTGCGCCAGTTGCTTGAGGACAGCGCATCGATGGCAGGCGTGGAAGACTTCGGCTTGCAGCTGGCCATGGACCGGCGGCTGGCCAACCTGGGCCCAATCAGCTTTGTGATGCGCGAAGCGCCAAATGCCCGGCAGGCGCTGGACAACCTGTGCCGCTATATGCGCCTGATCAATGCGGCGCTGCTGACTAATATCGAGGACTTTGGCGATGCTGTATTGATTCGCGAAGAGATCCTGGCCACCGGCAAGTACCCGGTGCGGCAGTCCATTGAAATGGCCGTGGGCGTGCTATACCGCACCATCCAGGAACTATTGGGGCCAACCTGGCGGCCCCGAAGCGTCTGTTTCGAGCATCGTCAACCGCGCGGTGCTACGTGTCACAAAGCGCTGTTCGGCTCGGTGGTTGAGTTCAATGCAAGTTTCAATGGCATCGTCTGCGCCGCAAAGGACCTCGCCGCGCCCATGCCGGCCAATGACTACCGTATGACGCCATATGTGCGTCGCTTTCTCGACCAGGCCTTGTCTGGATCCAATGAGAGTGCGACGCATACCGTTCGGCAGGTCGTGGTTGCCATGTTGCCGGGGGGCAGGTGTACGTCGGACCAGGTGGCAAAGCACCTTGGCGTGGATCGCAGAACGTTGCATCGCCGGCTCGTTGCAGAAGGCACGAGCTTCTTGTCACTGCTCCAGGCGGTGCGAGCTGAACTCGCCTCCCGCCAGATCCTCGACAGCGATCGCTCTCTCGCCGAACTCGCCGATCTGCTCGGCTTCTCAAGCCCCAGCGCTTTCGCTTTCTGGTTCCGAAAACACTTTGGCATGACGGTGTCGAGCTGGAAGCAAACCTCACAGGCACTCGCAGATTCACCGCCGCAACGCGGCTGATCTTCGCCCTCGCCCACTGTCACCTCCGCATCGAGGTGGCATTGCATTGCCCAAAATCCTGCCCGGTCTCGCCGGTATGATCGCCTCATACCAAAGGGCAATAGACACCCCCTGCCCCTGCGCCTAGCCTTGCGCTGGCCCTGGCAGCAGGTATTCCTGGCCGCAAACGCGGCGCAGAACGGAGCTTGGCCGGCAGCAGCCCCCCCATGTCCATCATGTCCACCATGTCCATACGCCCCGGCAACAGCTGACTAATACGAATAGACAATGGCGACAAGCACCATGCGGATTTAACCTTCGTTCGGGGACTTACGCAGAGATCGGCCACACTCCCGCGCATCACGGCCGCGCCGCCGGCGTGACCGATAGCGCAGCCCCCGACCGGGGATCGGCCGTCTGTCGCCTGTGCCGCGCCATGCCTGCACGATCCTGCCAATCCAACTTCAGGAGAGAATCATGACCAATCCCAAGCTAGAAGTGCTGACCCCGCAGAACAGCCAGCTGATCTTCATCGATCATCAGCCGCAAATGGCCTTCGGCGTGCAGTCGATGGACCGCCAGGCGATGAAGAACAACGCGGTCGGGCTGGCCAAGGCGGCCAGGATCTTCAATATCCCTACCACCATCACCACGGTGGAGAGCGAGTCGTTCTCGGGCTACACCTACCCGGAACTGCTCGACGTATTCCCCGGCCAGCAGACGCTGGAACGCACCTCGATGAACTCGTGGGACGACCAGAAGGTGCGCGACGCGCTGAAAGCCAACGGCCGCAAGAAAGTCGTCGTCGCCGGCCTCTGGACCGAGGTTTGCAACACCACCTTCGCGCTGTGCGCGATGCTCGAAGGCGACTACGAGATCTACATGGTTGGTGATGCCTCCGGCGGCACCAGCAAGGAAGCGCATGACTACGCCATGCAGCGCATGGTGCAGGCCGGCGTGGTGCCGGTGACCTGGCAGCAGGTGCTGCTCGAATGGCAGCGCGACTGGGCCCATCGCGACACCTATGACGCCGTGATGAAGCTGGTCAAGGAACACTCGGGCGCCTACGGCATGGGCGTGGACTATGCCTACACCATGGTGCACAAAGCCGCGCAGCGCACCGCCACGCCGCACGAGTCCCTCGCGCCGGTTCCGGCCCGCTGATTCGCGCAAGCACCACACTTATCTCGGGCAGACAAGCATGAGCGCGCAATCCAATCAGCAAGGCACAGCCCGGAACCCGTCGCGGCGCGAGCTGCTGGTATCCGGCGCCAGCACGGCCGGTGCCGCCGCACTCGCGGCGCTGGGCAGCACCGCCGCCGTGGCCGCCGGCAAGCCGCAGGGCCACGCCGCCTCCCACCATACCGGAGCACGCAGCATGAGCACCATCACCACCAAGGACGGCACCCGGATCTACTACAAGGACTGGGGCACCGGCCGCCCGGTCGTGTTCTCGCACGGCTGGCCGTTGAACGCCGACGCCTGGGACGCGCAGATGCTGTTCCTGGTACAGCACGGCTTCCGCGTGATCGCTCATGACCGCCGTGGCCATGGCCGCTCCGACCAGGCCGCCAAGGGCAACGACATGGACACCTATGCCGACGACCTGGCTGCGGTGATCGAAGCGCTGGACCTGAAGGGTGCGGCGCTGGTTGGCCACTCTACCGGCGGTGGCGAGGTGGCCCACTACATCGGCCGCCACGGCACCGGGCGCGTGGCCAAGGCCGTGCTGATCGGCGCGGTGCCGCCCATCATGGCAAAGACCACATCCAACCCTGGCGGCCTGCCGATGGACGTGTTCGATGGCATCCGCAAGAGCACGGCTGAAAACCGCTCGCAGTTCTTCAAGGATCTGGCGGTGCCGTTCTTCGGCTTCAACCGTCCCGGCGCCAAGGTCTCGCAAGGCACCATCGATGCGTTCTGGGCACAGGGCATGACCGGCAGCATCCTGGGCCAGTACCTGTGCATCAAGGAATTCTCGGAAGTCGACTACACCGAGGACCTGAAGAAGATCGACGTGCCGACGCTGATCCTGCACGGTGATGACGACCAGATCGTGCCGATCGACAATGCGGGCAAGCTCAGCGCCAAGATCATCAAGAACGCCACGCTGAAGGTCTACCCCGGTGGCGCGCACGGCATGTGCGTAGTGGAAGCCGACAAGGTCAACGCCGACCTGCTGGCCTTCCTCTCGGCCTGATGAACATGCCGTCCCGCGACCAGGAGACAGGCCGGGACGGCCTGTCTGCATCCGACGCCTCCCAGTCCTCCTCGCCTTCCGTCTCACTGACCCGCCGCCAGTTCATTGCCGGCGCCGCCGCGCTCGGCGCGGCGGCCGCCAGCCGGAGTTTCGCCATGACCCAAACCAGCACGCCAGAGCTCATCCTCGTCAACGGCAAGTTCGCCACGCTTGACCGCGCCAATCCGCAGGCCGATGCCGTTGCCATTCAGGACGGCAAGTTCATAGCCGTCGGCACCCGGCACGAGATCATGCAACTGGCCGGTGCCGCTACCAAGGTGGTCGACCTGCAAGGCCGCCGCGCGATTCCCGGGCTGATCGACAGCCACATGCACATCATCCGCGGTGGGCTGAACTACAACATGGAGCTGCGCTGGGACGGCGTGCGCTCGCTGGCCGATGCCATGCGCATGCTCAAGGACCAGGTGGCACGCACGCCCGCGCCGCAGTGGGTACGCGTGGTCGGCGGCTTCACCGAGCATCAGTTCGCCGAAAAGCGCCTGCCGACCATCGAGGAGCTGAATGCGGCGGCGCCGGATACGCCCGTGTTCATCCTGCACCTGTACGACCGTGCCATCCTCAACGGCGCCGCCCTGCGCGCCGTGGGCTATACCAAGGACACGCCGAACCCGCCGGGCGGCGAGATCGTGCACGACAAGGCCGGCAACCCCACGGGCCTGCTGCTCGCCAAGCCAAACGCCACGATCCTCTATGCCACGCTGGCCAAGGGCCCCAAGCTGCCGCCCGAGTACCAGAAGAATTCCACGCGGCATTTCATGCGCGAGGTCAACCGTCTTGGCGTCACCGGCGTCATCGACGCTGGCGGCGGCTACCAGAATTACCCTGAGGACTATCACATCATCGAGGAGTTGCACAAGGACGGGCAGCTGACGGTGCGCCTGGCCTACAACCTGTTCACGCAGAAGCCCAAGGACGAGCTCAGCGATTTCAGCGGCTGGTCCAAGCAGATCAAGCCTGGCCAGGGCGACGACCTGTACCGTCACAACGGCGCCGGCGAGATGCTGGTCTACAGCGCCGCCGACTTCGAGGACTTCCGTGTCGAGCGGCCCGACATGCCGCCGTCGATGGAGGGCGACCTGGAGCCGGTGATCCGCCTGCTGGCGGAGAACCGCTGGCCCTGGCGCCTGCACGCCACCTACAACGAGACCATCTCACGTGCGCTGGATGTCTACGAGAAGGTAGCGAAGGACGTGCCCTTCGACGGCCTGCACTGGTTCTTCGACCACGCCGAGACCATCACGGACCGCAACATCGACCGCATCGCGGCGCTGGGCGGCGGCATCGCCGTGCAACACCGCATGGCCTACCAGGGCGAGTATTTCGTCGAGCGCTACGGCGCGCGCGCAGCCGAGGCCACGCCACCGATCAAGCGCATGCTCGAGCGCGGTGTCAAGGTCGGCGCCGGCACCGATGCCACGCGCGTGGCCTCGTACAACCCGTGGGTGTCGCTGTACTGGCTGACCACCGGCAAGACGGTGGGCGGGCTGTCGATGTATCCGCAAGCCAACCTGCTCGACCGCGAAGCCGCGTTGCGCCTGTGGACCGAAGCCAACACCTGGTTCTCCTCCGAGGAGGGCAAGAAGGGCCAGATCAAGGCCGGCCAGCTGGCCGACCTGGCGGTGCTCTCCGCCGACTACTTCAGCGTGCCCGGAGACGATATCCAGGACATCACCTCGGTAATGACCGTGCTGGGCGGCAAGGTGGTGTACGGCGACGGCAATTTCGACAAGCTCGCGCCGGCGCTGCCTCCCGCCATGCCGGACTGGTCGCCGGTGCGCCACGCCGGCGGCTACCAGCCGCGGCCACAGGCCAAAGCGCTCGCGCTCAACACCGCGTGCGCTTGCGCCAGTGCCTGCGGCGTGCACGGCCACGGCCATGCCAACGCGTGGACCGCCGGCGTGCCGGCGTCGGACGAAAGCACATTCTGGGGCGCGCTCGGCTGTTCCTGCTGGGCCTTCTGAGACGCGCGTCCGATCCACATATCCTGCCAGGGAGACTCCAAGATGCGCCCTTCCGCCTCCACCCACCCTAGCACGGCAGGCGCCGTCGCGCTCCCGCCCTGGCTGCGTTGGCTTGCGCTGCTGGCGCTTTGCGCCGCCTACCTGCAAGGCGGCCTGGTCAAGGCCACGGACTTCGCCAGCGCCATCGGCGAGATGCAGCACTTCGGCCTCGCGCCGGCGGCGCCGCTGGCCGCCGCGGTGATCGCGCTGGAGCTGGGCGCGTCGCTGATGATCCTGTGCGGCGTCTACCGCTGGCTCGGCGCGCTGGCGCTGGCGGTCTTCACGCTGCTGGCGACCCTGCTGGCCAACCGCTTCTGGGCGGCGCCGCCAGCCGAGCAGTTCATGCTGGCCAATGCCTTCTTCGAGCATATCGGCCTGGTCGGCGGCTTCGTGCTGGTGGCATGGGAAGACCTCTCCCGCCGCGCCGCCAGGCAAACGGCATGAAGCTGGCCATGGCCTGGCCATGCCGCGAACTCGGCAACCCACACTGATCACTAAACACTGAACACTGGAAATGCGATGAAACTCTATATCGTTTCGCTTGGCGCCGGCATCCTTGTCGGCATCATCTACGCCTTGATGCAGGTCCGCTCGCCCGCCCCGCCCGTGGTTGCGCTGATCGGGCTGCTTGGCATGCTGATCGGCGAGCAGGTCGTGCCGCCAATCAAGCGCATGCTGGCCGGCGAGCCCGTCACCGCGGCCTGGTTCCACGCGGAGTGCGTACCCAAGATCACTGGCACGCCGCCGCCGGCAACCTTGACCGCGGCCCGCAACGACATGCCGCCAGCGCCGCGCGGCACCACCGAATCGCACTGAGCCCGCTTGGCGGCGGGCCCTCCTGCAAGGGCCCGGCCAATCCGCCTCGGGAAAAACCAAGCCGGGACGGATGCGAGACTGGCTCATGGCCGCATGCGTGGCAGCTAGGCCGCGCCGTTCCTGTCCATATCGCCCACCGCTTCACCAACGATGCGGCGTAGCCACCCAAGCGCTGCATTACCCTGCACGCGGCGACTGCAGACCATGTCTACGCTGAACGCGTTTTCGCCCAGTTCCGGCGGCAGCGCATGCAGCGCGATCTGCCGGCCTGCCAGTTGCAACGCCGCTCGCCGCGCGAGCGTTGCGACGAGGTCGGTGTTCTGCACGGCATAGGGCAACGCAATAATGTGGGCGAAGGTTGCGGCCACGCGTCGCTTGACTCCCAACCTGGCCAGCCTCTCATCAATCACGCCGCGGGTGGAACCGTCGTCGCTCGGCACGAACAGTGCGTGCGGCAACGCGATGAAGGCCTGCAGGTCCAGCACGTGCTTGCGCAGGCGCGGATGGCGGCGGTCAGCGATGCAAACGAATTGCTCCTCATACAGAGGGGTGACAAGCATGCGTTTTGGCGGCGTCAGGTGGCCGCCGATGGCCATGTCCAGCACGCCTTCATCCAGTTGCTTGTAGATGGCAGCGCGATCGAGCTTTGCGACGCGCAGATCGGTGTGCGGTGCCAGGCGACGCAGCCGCGCCAATATATGCGGCACGACCACGATGTCGGCATAGTCGCTGGCGGCGATGGTGAAGCGCTTGCCGCTAGCCGTCGCGGGATCGAAGCCGGCGCCCTGGTCCAGCACCTCGCGGATCTGCGCCAGTGCCTGGCCGATGGACGGCATCAGGGCCATGGCCCGTTCGGTTGGCACCATGCCGGCCGCGGTCCGCATGAACAGTTCGTCTTGAAACAGCGTGCGCAGGCGGCTCAGCGCGTTGCTGACCGACGGCTGGGCTCGGTGCAGACGCTGCGCGGCTAGCGTGACGTTACGCGTCTCGAAGACGGCCTCGAAGGCCACCAGCAGGTTCAGGTCGACGGAAGCTAAATTCATGAATCCAATACTACGGATATTGATTATCTATTTCAAGAATTCATACCCGCAGGTCTATGCTTACGGATCTACCAGCTAACCAGGTTTGGAGCGCGCAATGGCCAAGATTTTGCTCACCGGCATCGAACCCTTCGATGGCGAAACGATCAATCCGTCATGGGAAGCGGCGCGAGCGCTCGACGGCGAGTCCATTGATGGGGCAAGCATCGTCGCTCGTCAACTGCCGTGCGTGATCGGTAAGGTGAACGGGGTCTTGCGGCGCGCCATCGAGGAGGTTGATCCGACCGTGGTGATTTGCCTCGGACAGGCCGGCGGCCGCAGCGATATCTCGATAGAACGAGTCGCGATCAATGTGGTCGATGCACGGATCCCCGACAATGAAGGGCACCAGCCTGTCGACGAACCGGTCGTCAGTGACGGGCCGGCAGCCTATTTCTCCACCCTGCCGATCAAGGCCATTGTCGGAGCGCTCCGTCAACATGGCGTGCCCGCCTCTGTGTCGCAAACGGCCGGCACGTACAACTGCAATGCAATTTTCTACGGGCTATCGCACTACATCGCCGAAAGCCGGCCCGGCCTGCGCGGCGGCTTCGTCCACGTGCCCTATTTGCCCGAAATGGCGGCCCGCCATCCGGGCGCTCCCAGCCTTGCGCTCGCTACGCTCATTGCCGGCGTCCGGGTGATCGTGGCGACCACGCTGGCCGTGGAGCAGGACATCCGCGAAGGGGCGGGCGCGCTGCACTGAATCGGCCAGGAACTCAACATTGCCGAGCCTGCGCTGTAGCGATTCTCTGCCATGTGTGCGTCGCCTCAGGCGGGCGTCTTGCGGAACTTCTCATGCAGCTGGCGCAGCAGCGGCGTGGGCGTCATGCCATTCTTCTTTTCAACGCCAATCAGCCAGCCGGTGCGATGCCAGTCCTGCACGATGCGGTCGATGGCGGCCTGGGTATCGGTCTCGCCCTTGCGCACCCAGATCACCGATGGCGACGGGATCAGGTCGCGTGGGGAGACGATCTCGTAGTCCTTCCAGTCGGCGTTGTTCTCCACCAGGTCGCGCAGCGTCGGGCTCACATGCACCGCCGCCACGCAATTGCCGCCCCTGAGCGCCAGCAGCGACTCCGGCTGGCCGCGAAAGGCCTTGATCTGCGCGCCATACTGCTCGGCCAGCGGCTTGGTGAAGTTGCTGCCCTGCGAAACGCAGACCGGCTTGCCCTTTGTGTCTTCCCACCTGGCGATGCCGCTACCCTTCCTGGCGATAGCCGCACCTCCGACCTCTTCAAAGGGCGTGGGCACGAAGGACAGGATCTCGCTGCGCTCCTGCGTCCATTGCATATTGGCGATCAGGATGTCGACCTTGCCTTGCTGGAGGAACTGCACGCGGTTCGAGGGCTGCACCTGGATGGTATCCAGTGTTACGCCAAGGCCCCTGGCCACGCCTTCGGACAACTCCACGTTATAGCCGATGTGCTTTTGCGTAGCTGGGTCGATGGTGCCGAAGGGCGAGCCCGAGAGGATCACGCCTACCACGAGCTTGCCGCGCTGCCTGATCTTGTCGAGCGTGGCATCGGCATGGGCGGCGCCCGCCGCCAGGCAAAGCAAGGCGGCAGCGATTCGGGAAACGGACGGGAAACGGAAGACGGAATTCATGCGGGCCACGCGCCGAGGCAAGTGAAAGGGAAACGGGGATCTTGCTCGATTGCGCGCACGATCACAAGAAAGGGTTTCGGATATGGATATCTGCTTGCGGACCGGGCGCGCGGCAGGCCGCTGCGAGTGGCCGCAATCTGCTCACCAAAGGCCCCTCCCATTTGCAATCGGCATGCACCCGGCGCCAGGTAGCGGTACGTACAGAAATACAAGCCCCCCCGATCGTAGGGTCAAGTTTCCCCCCGGGGGGTCGATAGAAGGGATCACGGCTTTGGTCTGTGACCGGCCAGGTGCGCGTACGCGCATGCGGATCGCTTACGACCATAGGAAAAGACAAACATGGAGCTAGTAGTGAGCATTGATAGCATCATGTCTAGAAAGCTCGTCACCGTCGTGTTCGACGACACGTTGGCAACGATCAAGAATATCTTCGACGAGGCGAAGTTCCACCACGTGCTCGTCGTGGAAGACGGGAAGCTGCACGGTGTTGTATCGGACCGCGATCTGCTGCGCGCGATGAGCCCATTTATAGGCAGCACGGTAGAGTCAGCCAGGGACGTCAACACCCTCAAGAAGCGCGTGCACCAGATCATGACGCGCAAGCCGGTAACGCTGCGCCCCGAGGCCGGGATTGCGGATGCCATTGCGCTATTTCTCGCCCACCAGGTCTCGTGCATTCCCATCGTCGACGAGCAGTTTCGGCCGGTTGGCATCGTGAGTTGGCGAGACATCCTGCGATCGCTGGCGGCAAGTTCCACGCCGCCGGATAGCGCCGCCTAGGAAAGGCATGGCATCCGCGATATCCGGGCGGGGGATATTGTCCACCCCCTAGCAGTACGGCCGCTACGCGTAGTGCACCGTTCCGATGCCGACGCGGCGGGATCTGCCACCCTCGTCAGGCATCGCGTCTGTTTCGAGTGCCTCGATCGCCTCCTCCAGCGCTTGCCTCACGTCCTCGCGCCGTTTCGGCAGAGCCGACAGCAGATCGCGCAGTTCGGACACATCGCAGATCTCGGCCAGGGCCTGGACGGCCTGCTGCCGCACGTGGGGATCGCTGTCGCCAAAGCTGCCGGTCAGCAGTGGCAGCACCTTGCCGGGCGTGAAGAAGCTGAGTGCCCAGACAACCCGGCGCCGAACATCTGGCGAAGGCTCGCGCTTGAGCCGCGACGCCAATGGCGGAACCGCTTCATCGTCGCCGATAGCCGCCAGCGCCACCGCCGCCTCGCCACGCACCTCATCGTCGTCATCACTCAGCAGCCCAAGCAGCAGCGGCATCGCGCGCGGATCGGGTTGTTCCCGCAAGGCTTCGACGAGACCCGCGCGCGCATCTGCCTGCGCGGTGGCGAACACGTCGATCAGATGCGCAATGACTGCGGGGTTGCCATGGCGCGTCAGCGATTTCGCCAGCGATCCCTTTACTTGTGCATCCGCATCGGGGGCGCGCAGAAAGGCCAGTGCTTCCGGCGGTGTGACGGCACCATCGGGCAGCCAGATTGTTTCGGCTGCCGCTTGCTGAACACGCCGGCTCGGATCCTGGAGGCAACCCAGGATCAGGGCGGCATGGCCCTTCGCGTCGATGCGGCCGATGGCCTCGATGGCCTTGCACCGCACCTCGTCGTCGCGGTCGCGCAACGCATTCGCAAGAAACGGGACGGCCTGCGCATCGCGCAAGCTGGCGAGCGCGTCGCAGACGCTGCGCCTGACGCTCGGCTCGGCATCGCTCAGCGCGCGGAAAAGGCTTTGCAGCGTGGGCGTGGTGTCGGGATGCGCCTCCCACGGGAGGCTGCCGAGCGAGCCGGCGGCGCGCTCCCTGAATTCGGCATCGGGATCCTGCAGCGCGGCATGCAATACCGGCAGCGCGTCAAAGTCGTTGTTGTCGCCCAAAGCCCAGAGCACCGCCCAGCGCACCCGGCGTGTCTGCGCAGGATTGTTGAACGCGTCAATCAGATGCTGCGTGGCGGCTGCGTGCCGCATCTCGCCCAGCGCGTTGACCGCGTAGTAACGGACCTCTTCGTCCGGATCGCTGACGATGCGGTCGGCGAGGATGCCGATGGCTTGATGTACCTGCATCGAGCCCAGCGCGATGACGGCCTGCAGGCGCACGCGAGCCACCTCGTCGTTTGCCGCAACCATGAGCGCCGGGATGGCCTCCGGCGGCGAGAATCGCAAGGCTTCGGCCGCCGTCTCCCGGACGATTGCCGAGGTATCCGACAATGCGGCCAAGAATACGTTGCGCAGCGCCGGCACCGCGTCGAAGCCGGCGCACTCCCTGAGCGCGGATAGCGCCGTGGCCCGCACACCTTCGTCGCTGTCGTTGACGGCCACGCGCAGATCCGGGACCAGGTCGGCACGCTGCACTTCACCGAGCATGGAGGCGGCAAAGGCGCGAACCTCGGCGTCCTGATCGTGGCGCAGGCGGTCTTTCAGCGCCTCGACTGCCGGCTCCGTGCGAAAGACGCCGAGCGCCAGGACGGCTTGCTTGCGGACCTCGGCACTGGCGTCATCGAGCGCCGTGACGAGAGCATGCACGTGCTTTGGCGACTGGCTCGCCAGGGCCGCCGCCGCGGCCGCCCGGATCGACGCGTCGGGGTCGCCCGCCAGCGCTTGGAGCACTGCCTGCGCCGCTTGCGCATGCGGTTCCATGTCGTAGTGCCCGAGCGCATGGATCGCGCTGGCGCGAATGTACGGGTCTTCATCCCTCGCCGCGGCCAGCAACGGCGGAACGAACGCATCGTCCGTCCCCGGATCGGTGAGGCTGACGTTCGCGCCGCGCCGTTCGTCAGGGGGCTGCGCCCTCAAGGACGCGATCAGGTCTTCGATTTCGCTCGGCGCACGCACCGCTTCGGCGGCCGAATCTTGAGCAGCGGCATCCCGATTGCCAGCAAGGGCAGCTTTCACGCGCAGCATCAGTGCCTTCAGCCGCATGTGCCAGCCCCCGGACCTTCCCTCGTGTCGTTGTCCGCGACCGGCAATGCGCGCAGCCGCCGCCCCTCGAACAGCGCATGGGACACGCAGTCCATGCGCCGGATTTCCTTGATATCTATCATGATGACGATCACGATGCGTAAGCTTCCCTCTCCATTGCACGGTCGCGAGGCATACGCCTTGTTCGCCTGCTGTTCGCCTGCGTTTGCCTGCTTGACGGATTGGTGACCAGCTCGCCCGTCGACCGGCACACACCGCTCGCTTCGGCCTCAACGCAACCATTTCGCGTCGAACCGGCGCGACACGTTATCACAGGCGCTTCATGCATCTCAAGTGCAGGCGCAACCCGGCAACGTGGGCAAAGAAGTCGCAGCGGCGAGACGCACATTGGCCGGGATGTTGCATCTTCTCGGCTTTGCGGATTCGTGTTGGGGGTATCGGTTCAGGCCGCCTTCGCCCCAACCGACCAGTAGTAAGTCGGTGCCGTGCCGTTGATGCAGTGATCCCCAACCCCCCTTGCCTTGTAGATGGTCGGATTATGCGAAGCCAGCGTGCGGGCATTGCGCCAGTGGCGGTCCAGCTGACGGCCTTCGTCCAGCGCGGAAGCGCCGCCTATATCGAACAGCCGTGTGGCCGCCGCCAGCACCTGGTCCGCGATGCCAACCTGCGCCTTGGCGGTACGCAACTCCACATCGTCCAGCAAGCCGACCGGCACGGCTTTGCCCCGCTGGCGCAGGCGATCGATCTCACCCAGGCCTTGCGCCACGGCGGCGACGGCGGCAGCCGCCACGAACGCCGTGCCGGCCAGCTGGCCCACCACCTGCTGCACCAGCGGATCCTCGGCTGGCGTACGTCCGCTGCCGTGGCTGTACACCCGCTTGCGCGCGCGCACAAAGGCCGCCGCGTCGCGCTCGATGGCCCGGGCGATGCCGGCCAGCGTCGCCAGGTGCACCAGCTGGAAGTAAGCCGTGATGGACGTGGGCACATTGCGCGGGAAGCTCAGCACCTGTTGGCCGGATACCGCGACGCCGCGAAAGCGTGTGGTGCCGGAGCCGGTGAGGCGCTGGCCAAAGCCCCGCCAGTCGTCGATGCGGTCGATGCCCGCCGCATTGGCCGGCACCAGCACATAAACGGGTTCGGCACTGCCCTCGCGGCTGGCGCTGACGGCAATCCAGTCGGCATAGAGCGTGCCTGTGCTGTAGAACTTCTCACCGTCGAGGCGCCAGCCTTCGCCATCTGGCGACAAGGTGGTCTTGTGCTTGCCTGGCGCGCCGTCGCCAAGCTCGGTCGTGGCGTTGCCGAAGATCGCGCCCTGCGCGACGAGCCGCAGCCAGCGCTCCCGCAGCTCGGGCGCTATCTCCGCATAAAGCCGCTCGACAAAGCCAAAATGGGCGCGCAGGATCTGCGGCAAGTTGGAATCCGCTTCGCCTAGTTCGATCAGCAATGCAAACAGTTGCTCGACCGAAGCGCCCAGCCCGCCGAGCGCCACCGGCACGCGCAAGGCGCCGAAGCCGGCATCGCGCAGCAGGGCGACCGCATCGAAAGCAAGCTCGCGCCCCTGTTCGCGCTCGGCCGCGCGTTCGGCGATCTGCGCAAAGACCGGGCGGAAGCGGGCGGAGAGATCCGCCTGGGAAGGATTGCGTTCTGGCATGCGTTTGTTGTCTGGGTTTAGATAGCGATGGCAATCACAGGAGGCTCGCCAGCGGCGGCGTCGGGGTCGTCCGGCTCGCCGGGCTTGTGCCGGTTAGCCCGCAGCTCACCGATCTGGACCAGAAGACATTGATTGCCGCGGTTCTCCCCTTCAAGCCGCGCGCTGCAGCGGCAATTTGCGGCTGGCTTCGAACAACGGCGCGCAACGATCCGCGGCCAGGCGAATGCGTTCGGCCAGCGCGGCGCTGCTGACCTGGTAATTGTGGAAATCTCCCGGGCTGCCGTACACGCCGATGGGCAGCGTGAGCGCCTGCAGGAAGCCGAACAGCGGCCGCAACTGATGCTCCAGCACCAGCGCGTGGCGGTCGCTGCCGCCCGTGGCCCCCAGCAGCACCGGCTTGTCCACCAGCGCCTCCTGCCCCACCAGGTCGAACAGATGCTTGAAGTGGCCAGGATAAGAACCGCGATATACCGGCGCGGCCACCACCAGCAGGTCCGCGGACTCGATGGCGGCCAGCTCGCTTTCGATCTCGGCCGGCAACTCTGCCCGCGACAGCGCCGCGCCCAGCGGACGCGCGATGTCGCCCAGGTTGACGATATGGCTTTGCAAATGCAGCCGGCTATCCAGTTCCGTGAGCAGTGCCTGCACGAGCGCAAGCGTGCGCGAGGGCTGCTGCGCGCTGCCGTTGACGGCGACCACGTTCAGCGGTGTAGCCATGGGAAGAACCTCCTGTCGATGTCGATGGTTTGTGGATTCACGCGCGGGGCGCATTTCGTTGCCGGCAATGCATCAGGCAAGAAGCAAGCCCGCGTGAATGGCCATGTTCTTTGCCTGCGCGCCATTCCTGACGCGGGTCTGCACCGTTCTCCCGGAGCACACTGTCGATCTGCTGTTGCTGGTGCAACAGTGTGGAGAGAGGGGTGTCGCCACCGCAGCCGTCTTAGGCAAGCGCTTACAAGTCCCTCACGATAACGCAACGGCACTGGCCATCGAAGGACGATTTTCGTCTATGCATAGACGCGCGAACCCCCTTCCAGGCTGCTGACAAACCTGAAGCACCGGCAGAAGCCGCCGAACAGGCCAAAGCCACGCTGCGTTGCGCGACGCGCATGATTTGCCCGGGTCCACGACGTCGGCATGGAGCGCGGGCCGGGCACGGCCAGCCAGCCGGCCAGCCTTAAGCGTTCCTTAAGCCGCTGTGCACTATCCTTGCCGCATCGCCAGAATCCAACGTTCCCGATGTCGACGCTCCTTGCCCTGAACCTCACGCTGTTCCAGCGCCTGAACGCCCCCGCAGGGCTGTCTGGCGCCGGCCTCTGGGTGGCCGCCTTCCTTGCCGAAGGGCTGATCGCGGCCGCGCCGCTGGTGCTGGCCGCGGGCTGGCTGCGCGCGCGGCCGGGCGAGCGCCAGATGGCGACGAGCGCACTGGCGGCCGTGGCGCTGGGCGGGCTCTGCTCGACCCTGTTCGGCCTGCTGCTGCCGATGCCGAGGCCCTTCATGGCGAGCATCGGGCATACCTACCTGGCGCATGCCGCCGACCCCTCCTTTCCGAGCGACCACGTCACGCTGCTGGCCACGCTGGCCTTCGTCCTGCTGCGCGCGCCTGGCAGGGCCCAGCGCCTGAGCGGGGCCGGCCTGCTGGTAGCCGCGGCGCTAACGGGCTGGGCCCGCGTCTTCCTCGGCGTACACTTTCCACTGGACATCGTCGGCGCATTTGCGATAGCGGCATGCTGCGCGGCCGTGGCTACGTCTGCCTTGACGCGCCCGCTGCTTGCCGCTGCCACGGTGCGCGCGGAGCAGCTTTACCGGCACCTGCTGGCCTACCCCATCGCACGCGGATGGCTCAACCCATGACATTGGCTGACACGATGCCACCCCTTGCCACCGTTGGCGCCCTGCCATCAACGCGCGGTGCCGATGCCAGCCTGGCAATCAGCGGCCTCGAAGGCGCTGGCCGCGGGCCGTTCAGCCTCACCGTCGCGCCCGGCAGTTGCGTGATCCTGTCCGGCGCGTCCGGCGCGGGCAAGAGCCTGCTGCTGCGCATGATTGCCGATCTCGATCCCAATCGCGGGCAAGTCCGGCTAGGCCAGTCCCCGCGCGAGAGCATGAGCGGACCGGCTTGGCGGCGCCAGGTCATGTACGTGGCGGCCGAATCCGGCTGGTGGGGCGACGACGTGCTCGAACATATGACGGACGTGCCGGCCTCCAAGGCGCTGCTGGCGCGGCTGCGCCTGCCCGCGGACATCCTGCAGGCGCCCGTTGGCCGCCTGTCCACCGGCGAGCGCCAGCGCCTCGCGCTGATCCGCGCGCTGGTGCGCCGCCCGCGCTTCCTGCTGCTGGATGAGCCGACCTCGGCGCTGGACGCCGAGACCACGCTGGCCGTCGAAGCGCTGCTGCACGACTGCAAGGCACAGGGGCTGGGGCTGCTGATCGTCTCGCACAATCCCGCGCAGGCGGCACGCCTGCAGGACCGCCACTATCGCCTCGGCGCCGCCGGGCTGGAAGCGGTGCCGGCATGAGCCCGATCCCGCTCACAGCCTATGACCTGGCGCTGGCCAGCCTGCTGGTGCTGGCCGGCGCGGGCGCCTCGCTGGCGATGTCGCTGGACGTGCACCGCAGCCTGCTCTGGGCCGCGGGCCGCATGGTGGTGCAACTGCTGCTGGTCGGCCTGGTGCTGCGCACGGTGTTTGGCTTGTCGTCGCCGCTGGTGACCGCGTTGACGGTAGCCGCCATGATCGCAGCCGCCGCCCGCGAGGTGGGCAGCCGGCAGGAGCGCCGCCTGGCGGGGCCCTGGCACGCGCTGATCGGCGCCGCCGCCGTGAGCCTGCCGACGCTGCTGGTGACCGTGCTGGCGCTGACCACGGCCTTGCGCCCAACGCCCTGGTACGACGCCCGCCACGCGATCCCGCTGGCCGGCATCATCCTGGGCAACGTGATGAACGCCGCGAGCCTGGCCCTCAACGGCGCCTTTACCGCGGTCTGGCACCAGCGCGCCGCCATCGATGCGCGCCTGGCGCTTGGCGATGRCCGCCAGGCGGCCCTACGCGTGATCGTGCGCCAGGCGGTGCGCAGCGGCATGCTGCCCACCATGAACACCATGGCGGCGGCCGGCATCATCACCATGCCAGGCGTCATGACCGGCCAGATCCTGGCCGGGATGGACCCGATCGCCGCCGCCCGGTACCAGATCCTGCTGATGTTCCTGCTCGCCGGCGGCAGCATGCTGGGCGTGATCCTGGCCGCCACGCTGGCGGTCCGGCGCCTGACCGACCACCGCCACCGCTTGCGCCTGGACCGGCTGCAACGCCGTTGACCCCAGGGCACTCACTCATCACCAACCAAGGAACCCATGCCATGCGCCTGCTGCTGGTGGAAGACGACCCGATGATCGGCGAAAGCGTAGAGGAAGGCCTGCGGGCCGAAGGCTACGCGGTCGACTGGGTCAGGGATGGCCGCCTCGCCGATGCCGCGCTGGCCGCCAATGCACCCGGCACCTACGACGCCGTGCTGCTCGACCTTGGCCTGCCCGGCCGCTCCGGTGAGGCGGTGCTGCGGCAACTGCGCGCCCGCGGGCTGGCGCTGCCGGTGCTGATCCTGACCGCGCGCGACGCCACCGCTGACCGCGTGCGCGGCCTGGATGCCGGCGCCGACGATTACCTGGTCAAGCCGTTCGACCTCGATGAGCTGTTCGCGCGCATCCGGGCTTTGCTGCGCCGTAGTGCCGGGCGCGTCAGCACCGAGCTGGCGCATGGCCCGGTGCGCCTGGACCCCGCCACGCGCGAGGTGCGCTGCGCCGGCGAGATCGTAGCGCTGTCGATGCGCGAGTTCATGGTGCTGCAGGCCTTGATGGAGCAGCCGGGCCACGTTGTGACCCACGAGCGCCTGCGCGAGGCGGTCTACAACATGAACGAGGAAATCAGCAGCAATACCGTGGAAGTCCATATCCATGCGCTGCGCAAGAAGCTCGGCGCCGACTTTATCCGCAATGTGCGCGGTGTCGGCTACAAGCTGGGCGGCCCGGCATGAGAACGATACGCGCCCAGTTGCTGGCCGGCCTGCTCGGGGCCATGCTCGCCTGCGCCCTGGTGGCGGGCGCGGCCGCCTATTTCAAAGTGCGCCGCGAAGCCAACGAGGTCTTTGATGCGCAACTGCAGCAAGCCGCACGCATGCTGCCGGCACATCTGGAGCGCGACGCCACGCCGCCGCTTGGCGGCAGCGAACTTGACGAGGAGATCGTGGTGCAGGCCTGGGATGTGCAGGGCCGCCAGATCTACGCCTCGCACCCGGTCACGCTGCCGCGCGCGGACCTGCCGGGCTTTCATGACCTGAAGGCGCTCGGCAGCGAATGGCGCATCTACGGTGTGCTCGCCGGGGATCGCTATGTGCAGGCCGCGCAATCGGTCGTGTTCCGCCGCAAGCTGGCGGCCTCGTTGTCGCTTGGCGCGCTGCTGCCCATCCTGGCGCTGGTGCCAGCGCTTGGCTTGCTGATCCACCTGGTGGTCAGGCGCTCGCTGCGCCCGGTCGAGGAGATCGCGCGCGCGGTCGGCAGCCGCTCGGCAGACGCCCTGGCGCCACTGGACGCGCACGGCTGGCCGCCGGAACTGGCGCCGGTGGTGGAAGCCCTCAATGCCCTGCTGGCCCGCCTGCAGCAATCCATGGACACCCAGCGCGCCTTTGTCGCCGACGCCGCGCACGAACTGCGCACGCCGCTCACCGCGCTCAAGCTGCAACTGCAGCTGGCCCTGCGCGCCGACAGCGAAGACAAGCAGAAACTGGCGCTCGCCAAGCTGGGCGAGCGCCTGGACCGCACCACCCACCTGGTAGCGCAGTTGCTGACGCTGGCACGCAGCGAGGACGGCGCCCCTGCCACCCAGGCCCAGCTCGCCGACGTGCGCTTGCGCGACGTGGCGGTGCAGGTGGTGCGCGAGCTGCTGCCCATGGCCGAAGCCAAGGATGTGGACCTCGGCCTGGATGCGAGCGCGCCCGAATGCCAGGTGCGTGGCGCGGGCGGCGATCTCTTCATCCTGCTGCGCAACCTTGCCGACAACGCGATCCGCTACACCAGTCCGGGCGGCCGGGTCGACCTGCGCATCGAATGGCGCAACGGCGCGCCCATGCTGGGCGTGAGCGACACCGGCCCGGGCATCGCGCCGGCCGAGCGCGACAATGTGTTCCGCCGCTTTCATCGCGGCGACGCCAGCGACGCGCATGGCAGCGGGCTCGGCCTGGCGATCGTGCAGAGCATTGCCGCGCGCCATGGCGCCACGGTGTTGCTGGAGGACGGCCCAGCGGGCCGCGGGCTCACGGTGGCCGTGGTATTCCCGGCGCAAAATGGTGCGTGAAAGGCAACGCCGGTCGTGCACGGCAAGACTTCATTCTTCTCCGGAGCCCCGATGCATCCCCAACCCGACTCTCGCTCCCCTGCGTTCTTCGCCCGGCAGGTGGCCGGCCTGCCCATCGCCCTGTGGCTGCTTGCCGGCCTGCTGATCCTGCTGCTGTGGTTCGGCACGCTTGACTTTCGCCACTTGCTCAGCTCCGATGAAGGGCGCTACGCCGAGATCTCGCGCGAGATGTTTGCCAGCGGGGACTGGGTAACGATCCGCTACAACGCGCTCAAGTACTTCGAGAAGCCGCCTTTCCATATGTGGGTGACGGCGCTGTCGTATACGTTGTTCGGCGTGGGCGACTGGCAGGCGCGGCTGTGCGTGGCGCTGTCCGGCATGGTTGGCCTCATCGCGTCGATGTTTGCGGCAACGCGCTGGTACGGCATTCGCGCTGGCCTGCTGACCGGCCTGGTGCTGGTGGCCGCGCCGATGTGGAGCGTGGCCTCGCACTTCAACTCGCTGGACATGACGCTGTCGGGCGCCATGGCCTGCGTGCTGGCCTTCATGCTGGTGGCACAGCATCCCGACGCAACGCCTGCGGCCCGCCGCTACTGGATGTGGGCCTGCTGGGTGGCCATGGGCGTGGCGATCCTGAGCAAGGGGCTGGTAGGCATTGCCCTGCCCGGGCTGGTGCTGGTGATTTACACCCTGATCTCGCGCGACTTCGGCCTGTGGCGGCGGCTGCACCTGATCACCGGCATCGTGCTGATGCTGATCGTCACGGTGCCCTGGTTCTGGCTGGTGTCGGCGCGCAACCCAGAATTCCCGAATTTCTTCTTTATCCACGAGCACTGGCAGCGCTACACCTCGACGGTACACTCGCGCAAGGGTCCGCTGTGGTACTTCGTGCCGTTGCTGGTGGCGGGCTTCATCCCCTGGCTGGGACTGGCGCCGCGCATGTGGGAGGTGGTCCGCGACGATGGCGCCGCGGCGCGCGCTGCGCCGATGCGGCGCCTCCGGCCGGCGCTGTTGCTGGCCGTGTGGGCCATCGCCATCTTTGTCTTCTTCAGCCTGTCCGGCTCCAAGCTGCCCGGCTATATCGTGCCGGTCTTCCCGGCGCTCGGCATGCTGGCAGCCAAGGCGCTGGAGCGCATCGGCGAGCGCGGCTGGCACCAGCAGCTCAACGCCATGCTGGTGATCATGGCGATCGGGTTGCTGGCCAGCCCGGTGGTGGCCACGCTGCATTCCAACCACACCGCGACCGCCGACTACCGCCGCTACGCGGTCTGGATAGCCACCGCGTTTGTCGTGATGCTGGCGGGCACGTGGCTGGCGCGCCGGCTGCTGCGCACCCACGGGCTGATGCCAAGCATCGTGGTCTACACGCTAGCGCTGTTCACCGGCTTTACCACCGCGCTGCTCGGGCACGAATCGATCGGCGGCCCGGCCTCGGGCGCCAGCCTGGTGCCGGCCATCCGGGCGGTGCTCAAGGATGACATGCCGATCTACGGCGTGCGCACGCTGGACCACACCCTGCCGTACTATCTGCGCCACACCACGGTGATGGTGGAACACCCCGACGAGCTGGAGTTCGGCACCCAGCAGGAGCCGCAGAAATGGCTGCCCACACTCGACAGCTTTATCGCGCGCTGGCACGAGGGGCCGCCGGCGCTGGCGATCATGTCCGCCGATACCTACCGCGAGCTGACCACGCGCCAGGTGCCCATGCACCTGGTTGCGCAGGACCAGCGGCGCATCGTGGTGGCCAATTTTCCGGTGCCGCCTTCGCCTGGCCGCTGAACGCCGCGAACGGTCGATGCGCAGCCCGGCATCCTGCCGGTCAGCATGACCCGCGCAGCGGATAGTGCCATCGGCATCGGCATCGGCGCTCACCGCGCTCAGGCCGGCGCCATCAGGTCTTCGAGGAAATACGCGGAGAGCTGATGGCGCCCTTCCAGTTGCGCCTTGGCGTAGACATTGGCGGCATGCTGGCGAACCGTCTTGGCGCGGCTCTCGCGCAGCGCCGCGATCTCTTCCAGCGACAGCCCCTTGACCAGCAGCAGCGCCACATCCTTTTCCGCCGGGGTCAGCTTCCAGGCCTCGAACTGATCCTGCATCAGCTGCAGGAAATGGCGCGTCGAAACGCGGGCAGCGTCGCCACGTTCGGCCATCGCGCGCTCGCGCGCGTGCGCCGCGTTGCGCAACTCCGCCAGGTCACGCGCGGCGCGCTCCCGTTCGCGCACAAACAGATAGAGGATCCACACGAAGACCAGCGTGGCGATGGCTTCTGTCACCAGGTGGTAATTGACGCCGCCGGTGAGGTGGATCTGACTCAGGTCCCAGGCCTGGTAGGCCGGGAAGAAGGCGAGCAAAAGTAATAGCTTGGGCGACATGGGTGATGGATTCCAGGCATGCGGACAACGAAGACCCGCCTGCGCTGACGACACGAAAAACGAAATGTAACTGATTCTCGTTACCAAGAAAAGCGCAACGTGCGGCGCCGCCTCGGCCTGGCAGGAAAAGTTATCTATCCGCTACCTATCGGTACCGGGGCATATGTCCCGCAGCCCTTGCGCAACGCCCGCAAGGCTAATGCTCACGCGGCAAACCGCCTGTGGACGCAGGGCAGATGTCCCACCCGCGTGAACTTCCATTGAATACAAGAATGATTCGCATTAACCTCCGCTGTCTTCTGCTCCGATGGCATTGCCAGCCCTCTGCGAGCGGGTTCTTCACGCTCTGCATCCAGCCAACTTTTCCGCGAGTTTCTCTTTCATGTCACGTGCTTCCCGTCCCGGCTTCGTCCCACGCCCACACGCCATTGCGGCCTTGGCTTCCGCGCTGATCGCCGGCCTGCCGCTGGCAGCGCGGGCACAGGGCGCCCAGGCTTCGCAGGCCGAACAGACCCTGCCCCAGGTCACTACCTCCGCCGGCAAGGTGGCGCCCGGCAGCCTGCGCGACACGGTGACGACCGGCACCAAGACGGACACCCCCTTGCGCGACATCCCGGCCGCCATCACCGTCATTCCCGACAGCGTGCTGCGCGAGCAAGGCGCGGTGGACATGAACTACGCGCTGCAGAACTCCGCCGGTGTGCAGCCTCTGCTGGCTGGCGGCTACGGCTTCGCCAACAACTACACCATCCGTGGCCTGGGCATGCGCTTCCTGCGCGACGGCTACCTCGACGGTCCCACCCAGAACGGCTACTACCGCACCATGTACGACGTGGACCGGATCGAGGTGCTCAAGGGCCCAGGCTCGGCGTTGTACGGCTCCGGCCAGCCCGGCGGCACCGTCAACGTCGTCACCAAGGCGCCGCTCGCCAAGTTCGGCGCGGAGATCGGTGCGTTCGGCGGCAGCTTCGGCACCTGGGGCACGTACGTGGACGTGGGCGGGCCGGTCAGCTCGCAACTCGCCACCCGGCTGATCGCCGACGTGGAAAGGAGCGACGGCTACCGCGGACTGTCGCGCGACATCAAGGAGGTCTCGCCCTCGCTGAGCTGGGCGTATGACAACAACAAGACGCTGACGCTGGATTACGACCACCGCGATATCCGCGTCAAGCCGGACAACTACGGCATCGTGTTCAATGCCCAGGGCAACATCGCCTCGGCCCCGCGCGACTCGCGCTACTACAGCCCGTTCAACGACTCCCGGCAGACCATCGACCGGGTCACGCTGAGCCACGACTGGCACATCGACCCCGCGCTCAGCATGCGCACCGCCTTTATCTACGACGAGCGCGGCCTGAACATGACGCGCAATGCCGGCGGCAACGGCGGCAATGCCGCCAACCAGATGACCGGGCGCGCGGTGCGCACCCAGGTGGACGACAGCCAGTTCGCGCTGGTGCAAAACGAACTGGTCTGGAAGACCCGCACCGGCCCGGTCGATCACACCGTGCTGTTCGGCCTGGAATACTCCGATACGCGCATCGACACGGTCCGCACGGGCTACAACCTGCCCAATATCCTCAATATCAACGCGCCGGTGGTGCCGGAGACCACCCTCAACGGCCTCGCGCCGGTGCCGGCGCAGGGCTTCAACCGCAAGCTCAAGCAAGAGGACTTTGGCGTCTACCTGCAAGACCAGCTGGCGCTTGGCGAGCAGTTCAAGCTGCGTGCGGCGGTGCGGACCGACCGCGTGAAGTTCAGCGACGTGGGCTTGCAGGGCATCGCCTTCCGCTCCATCGGCGACACCCAGAACCTGACTTCCGGCTCCCTCGGCGCCATCTGGCAGCCCCGTCAATCGCTGTCCTTCTATGCCGGGGTTTCGACCAGCAAGTTCATCAACGTCTCCACCGAGCCTGCGGCCCTGAGCCCGCAGCCGGAGAGCGCGTTGCAAAAGGAGATCGGCGTCAAGGCGGACTTCCTGGACGGACGCCTGCAGACCAACGTCGCGCTGTTCGAGACCGAGCGCAAGAACTACTACATCACGCTGCCCGGCGCGCTCAACCCAACCCCCGACGGACGCGACCGCTCGCGCGGGCTGGAGCTGGAAGTCACCGCGCGGCCCGTGGCCGGCTGGTCGGTGCTGGCGAACTTTGTGGTGCAGAACGTCAAGGTCGAATCCAATGCCCTGGCCTCGAACGCGCAGATGGGCGTCGCCAACCGCAGCATCGCCGGCACGCGCCCGAGCGGCGTGGCGCGCACCGGCGGACGCCTGTGGACCACCTACGACTTCCAGCAAATGGCGCTGCACGGCTGGGGGGTCGGCCTCGGCCTGACCTATAAAGGCGACAGCTACGCCGACAGCCTGAACCTGTACCGCGTGCCGGCCTACGTGGTGCTCGATGCCGCGGTCTACTATCGCCAGAAGACCTGGGACGTGACGCTCAACCTGCGCAACCTGACCGACAAGACCTATTACATCTCGCCGACCTTCTCCGGCGCGCTCCCGGGCGACACGCGCAGCGCGATGCTGACCGCACGCTATCGTTTCCAGTAAGGACATGATGATGATGACCACCTTGGCCCATAGCACTCATAGCACTCATGGCACCCATAGTGTCCGTAGCGCCCGCCGCCGTCCGGGCGTGATCGCGCGCATCGCCCTGACGCTTGCCGGCATTTCCCTGGCGGCGCCGGCAGGCGCGCATTACCTGTGGCTGGAGCCCGGCAAGCCCCTCGCGCACCTCTATTTCGGCGAGTTCGAGGAAGGCTTGCGCGAGCGCTCGCCGGGGCGCCTGGACGAAATGCCCGCGCCGCAAATCAGCGCCCCGGACGGCACCGGCAAGACCGTCGCGCTCGATGCCACCCGTGGCCCGCAAGGCTTCAGCTTTGCCATGCCGGCCCAGCGTGGTGCCGTCGTGGCCAGCGAGGGCCGGTACGCCGTAAAGGACTGGACGCATGCGGGGATCGGCGTGGTCAAGCCAATGTTCTACGCCCGCCTGCTGGGCGAGGCCAAGGCAGGCATGCCCGCGGTGCCACCCGACACGATCCAGGCGCTCGATATCCTGCCGACGGGCAAGGCCGGGGAGTTCCGCGTGGTGTTTCAGGGCGCACCGCTTCCCGCGACCGACGTGCGGATCATCGCGCCAAATGCCTGGACCCGCGAAGTGGCGACCGACAGCCAGGGCCTGGTCCGCTTCAAGTTCCCGTGGCGGGGCCAGTACATCCTGCACGTCATCCACCTGGAGCGCACGGCAGGCACGTTCGACGGGACGCCCTACGCAGCCATCCGCCATCGCGCCACGGCCACCTTGACGACCTCCGGCGGCGCCCGCACCGAAACCCCGACGAACTGGCGCGCCTCCCCAACGCACTGATGCGCCTTCGGCAAGGTGCAGCAAGGTCGCGCGTGAAGATGCTGCCCGCACAATGCTGAAGATCGCCCGGCGCGCCGGCACCACCCTCGCCCCCGGCGGCATGGCGCGCGCCGCCATGCAAGGATTCATCTGGGGAGACGCTGGCAAAGCCGCCGTGGGGCGCCAACCACAATGAAAATCAGAGCAATTAGCATTTGCAATATTAAAAAATCGATTCAATTAATACCTTGCCTTCCAGGACACTGAAATTAATATATTGATTGAATTATCCAGTTTTTAATCAGCTACTGGGAATCAATATCATGAAAGTCGACAAGAAGGTTCTTCAACTTCTCAATGGCCAGCTGAAGCATGAATTAACTGCAATCAACCAGTACTTTTTGCACGCGCGCATGTACAAGCACTGGGGCCTGAGCGCGCTTGGCAAGCACGAGTATGAAGAGTCGATTGAAGAGATGAAGCACGCGGACAAGCTCGTTGAGCGCATCCTCATGCTCGATGGGCTTCCGAACCTCCAGGACCTCGACAAGCTGCTGCTTGGAGAAAATACCGAAGAGATGCTGGCCTGCGACCTGAAACTTGAACTTGTTTCACAAGCCAGTTGTAAAGAAGCCATCAAGTACTTTGAATCCGTCAGCGATTACGTGTCGCGGGAAATCATTGTCGGGATTCTGGACGACACGGAAGAGCACATCGACTGGCTCCAGACGCAGTTGGCGCTTGTCGCGAAGGTTGGCCTGCAAAACTACCTGCAGTCCGCCATGGGTGCTCCCGGCTGATACCGTCTGATACCGGCTGATCCAGACTGATACCGGCTGATCCCGGTTCAGTGGGATCGACTGGGCGCCGCCCGGCGCCCGGCCATGCGCTGGTGCGCCCTCGCGCACCCAGGCCACTCACACAGCACATCTGCCCGGCTCGCGCCTCCCCCTCACCAGCGGCCATGATGGCCATTGCCACGGGCATCCCCGCTTTGTTATACTGAGAATCGTTCTCATTTATTTTGTCCGGTGCCGCGCACCCCCTCCCGAGTAGACAGTGCCCATGCCGGCCGCCGATTCTCCGCGTCAGCGCGACTTGCTCACGCTTTACAGTGACCACCACCGCTGGCTGTGCGGCTGGCTGCGCAAGAAGCTCGGCTGCACGCATCGCGCCGCGGATCTGGCCCACGACACCTTCCTGCGCCTGCTTGCCCGCGAAGAAGCCATCGCGATCCAGGAGCCGCGCGCGTTTCTGACCACCGTTGCCCAGCGGGTGCTGGCCAATCACTGGCGGCGCGAGCAAATCGAACGCGCCTACCTCGAAGCGCTGGCGCAGTTGCCGCAACCGCTGGCACCCTCGCCCGAGGACCGCGCCATCCTGCTGGAAACCTTGTTTGAAATCGACCGCTTGCTGGCCGGCCTCCCCACGCCGGTCAAGCGGGCGTTCCTGCTCTCGCAGCTTGACGGCCTTGGCCAGGCCGAGATCGCCACGCAGCTTGGCATCTCCGTGACTACCGTGAAGCGCTACCTCGTCCGTGCCGGCACGCAGTGCTATTTCGCGCTGCCGGTGGCTTGACATCATGCCGCTAAACACACCCACGGGGATTCCCCCTGAGGTCGCCACGCGCGCGGTCGAATGGCTGCTCGCGCTGCAAGCCGAGGATGCCACCGACGCCACGACGCTTGCCTGGCAGCAGTGGCTGAAAGCCCACCCCGATCACGCCCGCGCCTGGCAACGCATCGAAGCGGTCAATGGCAGGCTGCGCGCGCTCTCGTCGCCGCAGGCCTCGGCCGTGGCCCACGCCACGCTGGCGCCGCCCCGCTCACCCCGGCGCCGCGAGGCCGTCAAGACGCTGGCGCTGCTGGTGTTTGCCGGCGGCGGCGCGTGGATGGTGCAAGAGCGCACACCGTGGCGGGAATGGGTGGCGGATGAGCGCACGCGCGTGGGCGAGCGGCGCACCGTCGCGCTGGCAGATGGTACCGTGGTCTCGCTGAATACCGATAGCGCATTCAACGTACGTTTTTCACATGCCGAGCGCCGTGTGCGGCTGCTTGCCGGCGAAATCATGGTGGCTACCGGCAAGGACGGCGGCGCGGGGGCGCGTCCCTTCATCCTCGAGACCGCGCACGGAGAACTGCAACCGCTCGGCACACGTTTCACGGTGCGGTTGCAGCCCGACGCCAGCCGCGTCGCCGTTTTCGAAGGCGCCGTGGCCATCCGCCCGCGCGACGGGCATGGCCTGGCACGCACGCTGCAAGCCGGCGAGCAGGCGCGTTTCACCGGCACGGCAATCGGCGAGCCCGCGCAGGCCAACGACGCCGATACCGCCTGGGTCGACAACATGCTCGTGGCCAGCGGCATGCGCCTGGACCGGTTCCTGGCCGAACTCGGCCGGCATCGTCCGGGGCTGCTGCACTGCGATCCGGCGATCGCCGGCCTGCGCGTTTCCGGCACGTACCCGCTGGCGGATACCGACCGCGTCCTCGATATGCTGCGTACCACGCTGCCGGTGGAAATCCGCTTCATGACACGCTACTGGGCAACCGTGCGGCCTGCGCGATCTTAGCTTCAGGCATCCGTTCCTTTCCCCGAAGAAATCTTTGCCGGAGGTGGTCTGTTCTTGATTCTCGCGTGACATAGGAGGTAAGCGCACCACATCTTCCATCCTCCACCGAGCCATCGAATATGGAACCTCATCAAAACGCCGGCGTCTTCGGCCGCCTCAAGCGGCAGACGCTAGCGTCCGCCATCGGGCACGCCGCGCTCGCCATGGGCCTCACCACGGCCAGCCTGCTTCCCGGCATGGCGTGGGCGGCGGACGCACCTGGGGCGCCAGCCGCTGCCAGGGCTTACGACATCCCCGCCGGCCCGCTGGAGGGCGCGCTCAACCGCCTGGGACGCGAAGCCGGCATCTTGCTTGCCTTCCCCACGGAAACCACCGCCGGCCTGCAAAGCAAGGGCTTGCACGGCCGCTATAACGTGCCGGATGCGCTGGCCCAACTGCTGCAAGGCACCGGCCTGGCCGCCGTGGCGCAGGCCAATGGCGGCTATGCGCTGGTCAGGCGCATCGAGCCCTCGGCAACGGCACCTGCCGCGAGCGGCCATGAGGCCGCCCTGCCGCCGGTCACCGTGCGCGCCGATGCTGCCCGTGAAGACAGCTACCGCCCTGCGCCCACGGCATCCGTGATGCGCTCTGACACGCCGTTGCTCGACGCCCCGCAGGTAGTGAACGTGGTGCCGGCGCAGGCGCTTCGCGATCAGCGCCCCCGCAACCTGGACGACGCGCTCGGCAACGTCAGCGGCATCACCCAAGGCAATACGCTGGCCGGCACGCAGGACACCATCATGAAGCGTGGCTTTGGCGGCAATCGCGACGGCTCGGTGATGCACAACGGCATGCCGCTGATTCAGGGCCGCGGGCTCAACGCGGCGGCCGACAGCGTGGAGGTGCTCAAGGGCCCGTCTTCGCTGCTGTACGGCATCATGGATCCGGGCGGCGTGATCAATATCGTCAGCAAGCGGCCCATGCTGCAGCAATACAACGCCATCTCCGTGCTCGGCTCCACTTATGGCCACGGCAAGAACGGCGCGGGCGCCACGCTGGATTCCACCGGCCCCATCGGTACCTCGGGCCTGGCTTATCGGCTGGTGGTGGACCAGGTCAACGAGCAATACTGGCGCAACTTCGGCGAGCATCGCGAGACGCTGGTAGCGCCCTCGCTGGCCTGGTACGGCAAGGACACGCAGGTGGTCCTGTCCTACGAATACCGCAAGTTCCTGTATCCGTTCGATCGCGGCACGGCCATCGACCCGAAGACCAACGAGCCCCTTGCCATCCCCAGCCGGCGCCGGCTGGATGAGCCGTTCAACAGCATGGACGGGCAGTCCCACCTGGTGCAGCTGGCGGTCGACCACCAGTTCAATGCCGACTGGAAAGGACACTTCGGGTACAGCTACAACCGCGAGAGCTACGACGCCAACCAGTTGCGCGTGTTCGGGGTCAACGCCACCACCGGCGTGCTGTCGCGCAGCAACGACGCCACCCATGGCGCCTTGAGCACGGACAGCTACGGCATTGCCTATGTGGATGGCAACTTCACCGTGGCCGGGCTGCGCAACGACCTGCAGGTCGGTGTCGACAGCGAGTACCGCAGGATCTACCGCGCGGACCTGCTGCGCCAGAACACCACCCGCACCTTCAACTACCTGAACCCGGTCTACGGCCTGGAGTCGCCATCCAGCACGGTCTCGGCGAGCGACAGCGACCAGACGGACACGCTGCACGACACCTCGTTGTTCTTCCAGGACAGCCTGCACCTGAGCGAGAAATGGATCCTGGTGGGCGGCGCCCGCTTCCTGTCATACAGCCAGGTCGCCGGACGCGGCCGTCCGTTCAACGTCAACACCGACATCAACGGCAACAAATGGCTGCCGCGCGCCGGCCTGGTCTACAAATGGACCAAGGCCGTGTCGCTGTATGGCAGCTACACCCAGTCCCTCAAGCCAACCTCGACCATCGCGCCGCTCAGCTCCGGCGTGGTGATCGACTCGGGCGTGCTGCCGGAAGAGGCCCGATCGTGGGAACTGGGCACCAAGCTGGACCTTCCGGGCAGCATGACCGGCTCGCTGGCGTTCTTCAATATCGACAAGAAGAACGTGCTGGTGTCCCAGTACAACGACGTGACCCGGCTGACCGACTGGCGCACCTCCGGCCGCGCGCGSTCGCGCGGGATCGAGCTSGACGTGGCCGGMCAGATCGGCGAGCACTGGAACCTGATCGGCAGCTACGCCTATATCGACGCCAAGACCACCGAGGATCCCTTGTACGCGGGCAATCGCCTGTGGAATGTGGCGCAGCACACGGCGTCCCTGTCAGCCGTCTACGATTTCGGCCAGATCTTTGGCGGCGACAAGCTGCGCCTGGGCGCGGGCGCGCACTATGTTGGCAACCGCCCGGGCGATTCGGCCAACAGCTTCACGCTGCCGGCCTATACCGTGGCCGACGCTTTCGCCACCTACGAGACCAAGATCGGGCAGCGCAAGCTCAGGTTCCAGCTCAACGTGAAGAACCTCTTCAACCGCACCTACTACCCGTCCAGCGTCAACAAGTACTTCGTATCCGTGGGCGATGCGCGTCAGGTCACGCTCCTGTCCACCTTTGAATTCTGAGCCACCGATTACGATTACCCGATTACCCGATTACCCGATGAGCAAGACTGACACCATGCACCTCGACAACTACCGCCCCACTGCCTGCGCCAGCGTCATGGCCAGAGCGCTCCGCGCGGCGATCGCCGCCGTGCTGGTGGCCGCCTGCGGTGCCGGCATGTCCGCCCACGCCGCGCAGCCCAACGGGCAAGGCAAGAGGATCGCGTTGATCGTCCAGGCCGCAGGGCCCGACATGCCCGTCGACCAGAAGATCAAATCGCACCTGGAAGCACGCGGCTACGCGGTCAGCCTGATTGAGCAGGATCAATCGCCCGACGCAGCGCGCGACGCGGATCTCATCGTCATGTCGTCCACCATCTCAGCCAAGCGCGTCGCGGCCGGATGGCGCCAGTTGCCCAAGCCGCTACTGACCTGGGAGAACGACTTGCTGGACGACCTCGCCATGACCGGCAAGCGCCACGATGTGGACTTTGGCGAGGCGCCGAAGGAGCGCTATGTGTGGCTGGTCAATGCGCCGCACCCCATGGCAGCGGGCCTGCCGGCCGGAGCGATCAGCGTCTACAACCGCCAGGCCGGCATGAGCTGGGGCAAGCCCGGCCTGGGTGCCAGCATCATCGCCACGCTATATGGCCAGCCCGAGAAGGCCGCCATCTTCGCCTACGAAAAGGGCGCGACGATGGACTATGAATCGATCGCCCCGGCACGCCGCGTCATGTTCTTCCTAGACAACGACACGTTCAGCAACCTTGCGGCGCCGGGGCAGCAGCTCTTCGACGCGGCGGTGGATTGGGCCGCGGGCTTGCGGTAGGACGCCGACGCCGGCAAGGGGGGGCCTCCCGTTTGCCCGAATTTACAAAGCACATACTTGTGTAATTGAAGGCGGCACCTTATTATCCAAGAATTAATTTGGATAATAAGGCAATGACAGCCAGCCTGTCGCCCCTCTCTCAATGTCTCCTGACCAAGCCGCTACCGGCACCTGGCGCAACCTGCTGCGCGCAAAGAACGGGCTGCTCGCCCTGGCCCTGACCGGCGGCGTGGCGCTCCATGCCATCAACGTTCACATTGTCACCACCGTGCTGCCATCGGTGGTGCAGGACATCGGCGGGCTCGACTGGTACGCCTGGAACACCACCCTCTTCGTCGTGGCCTCCATCGTCGGCGCGGCATTGTCCGTGCGCCTGCTGGCCGCGCTGGGCCCGCGCGGCGCGTCCATCGCCGCGCTGGCGGTGTTCGCGCTGGGCTCCGCTGGCTGTGCCTTGGCGTCGTCCATGCCCTGGATGCTGGCCAGCCGCGGCGTGCAAGGCCTGGGCGGAGGCACGCTGGCGGCGCTGAGCTATGCGCTGATCCGCGTCGTGTTTGCCCCGCCGCTGTGGCCGCGCGCCGTGGCGCTGGTCTCGGGCATGTGGGGCGTCGCCACGTTGTGCGGGCCGGCTGTCGGCGGGCTGTTCGCGCAAGTCGGGCATTGGCGCTGGGCGTTCTGGGCGCTGCTGCCGGTGTCGCTGATGCAGGGTGTGCTGGTGGCCGGGCAGTTGCGGCCCAACGGCAAGCCGGCTGCGTCGGGCGCGGCGCCAAGCGTTCCTGCTGTGCAGATCGCGTTGCTGGCGGCTTCCGTGCTGGCGGTGGCCGCGGGCAGCCTGTCGGACGAGATGGCCTGGCAGGCCGCCGGCATGGTGGCAGGGCTGGTGCTGGGCGCCATGGCGGTGGCGTGGGACCGGCGCGCACCAGTGCGATTGCTGCCAACCGGTGGCACCAAGCCCGGCACGCCGCTGGGCGCGGTTTACGCCAGTGTGGCCTTGCTGCTGGTTGGCACCACCACCGAGGTCTTCGTGCCGTATTTCCTGCAAACCTTGCACGGCCACACGCCGCTGGCCGCGGGATACCTCACCGCGGCCATGGCGGGCGGCTGGAGCCTGGGCGCGCTGCTCTCCTCCGGCCAGGACGGCGAGCGCGCGGCGCGCCTGCTGCGCGTGGGGCCGGTGCTATGCGCGGCTAGCTTGCTCGCACTGGCGCTGGTCGTGCCTGCGGGCGCAAGCCTCGCGCCGGTGGTGCGCACGCTGCTGAGCGGCCTGGCACTGGCCGGCGCGGGGGCCGGCGTGGGCATCGGCTGGCCGCATCTGCTGACACATGTATTGACGCTGGCGCCGCGCGGCGAGGAAGGCATGGCCTCGGCCGCGATCACCACGGTCCAGCTCTACGGCATGGCGATCGGCGCGGCGGTCGCGGGGCTGGTCGCCAATGCAGCCGGGCTCATCACCCCCGGCGGCACGGCAGGCGCGCAGTCCGCCGCCGCCTGGCTGTTTGCCAGCTTTGCCCTGGCGCCCGCGCTGGCCGCACTGGCGGCGCGCCAAATCACCCACCGCGCTGCAGGGGCATCACGATGACTTTGCCTGCCCCTATCTGACGCTTTCAACGCATCCACGCCCCAGGTTCAGGCAGCGATTGCGGCATTGCCAGAGCGGCACTACGGTGAACTGCGCGGGCCTCAGGCCCGCCCTATCGCTTCAGCGCCATCGCCAGCACACGCGCCACGTGCATGGCCTCGGTGTCGGCGCCGTCCAGGATCTGGTGGCGGCAGCTGGTGCCGTCGGCCACCACGATGGCATTGGCGGCGCGCTTGCGCACCGCTGGCAGCAGCGACAGCTCGGCCATGGCCTTGGACGCCTCGTAGTGCTCGGCCTCGTAGCCAAAGCTGCCCGCCATGCCGCAGCAGGACGATTCCACCGGGGAGACCTTCAGGCCGGGGATCCAGCCCAGCACGGCCTGCACCGGGGTGAAGGCGTCGAATGCCTTCTGGTGGCAGTGGCCGTGCACCACGGCCTCGCTCGTCTGCAAGGCATCGAGATCGAGCGAGAGGCGGCCGGCTTCCTTCTCGCGCACCAGGAACTCCTCGAACAGGAAGGCTTGTGCGGCCAGCTTCCTGGCCTCGTCGCCGTAGCCATAGTTGAGGAACTCATCGCGCAAGGACAGCAGGCACGAAGGCTCCAGGCCGACGATGGGGATGCCGCGATCGACATAGGGCTTGACCGCATCCAGCAGGCGCCGCGCCTCCTCCTTGGCCTGGTCCACCAGCCCCGCAGCTAGAAAGGTGCGGCCGCAGCACAAGGGGCGCTCGCCTTCGTGGCGGTTGAAATGCACCGTGTAGCCCGCCGCCTCCAGCACCTGCTGCGCCGCCAGTGCGTTCTCCGGCTCCATGTAGTTGCTGAAGGTATCGACGAAGAGCATGACTTCGCGCGCCCCCCCGCCTTGGTGCGTTGCCTTGGCTTTCGACAGGAACGCGGCCTTGAAGCGCGGCAGCGAGCGCTGGGGCGCGAATCCCATGGCCCGCTTCACCACGCCGGAGATGCCGGGAATACTATCGGCCAGCGCTAGCAGCCCGGCAAGGCGGCTCGCCACGGGCGCATAGCGCGGCATGAACGCCACCATGCGCTCGCGCAGGGTGATGCCGTGCCGCCGGGCCCAGGCATGGCGCGCCTCGATCTTGAACCTGGCCATGTCCACACCGGTCGGGCAATCGCGCTTGCAGCCTTTGCAGGAGACGCACAGATCGAGCGCTTCCTTGACTTCGGGGCTGGCAAGGCCGTCATCGCCCAGCTGCCCCGACACGGCCAGCCGCAGCGTATTGGCACGGCCGCGCGTGACGTGCTGCTCGTCCTTGGTCACGCGATAGCTCGGGCACATGGTGCCCGCATCGAACTTGCGGCAGTGGCCGTTGTTGTTGCACATCTCCACCGCCGCGGCCAGGCCGCCGGCGCGGTCGGTGCCCGTGCCGGGCGCCGTCTCCTCGCCGGTCAGCGGGTTACGGCTGACGTTCCATGCGGACCAGTCGAGCGCCGGCGTGAGCGGCAAGGCGGCATAGCCCGGCGCAAAGCGGAAGTTCTCGCGCGCGTCCATCTTGGGCGGGCGTACGATCTTGTCCGGGTTGAAGCGGTTGTCCGGATCGAACAGCGCCTTGATCTCGCCGAAGGCGGCGTTGATGCGCGGGCCGTACTGCCAGGCCACCCATTCGCCCCGGCACAGGCCGTCGCCGTGCTCTCCGGAGTACGCGCCCTTGTACTCGCGCACCAGCTCCGCCGCTTCCTCGGCGATCTCGCGCATGCGCGCCGCGCCGTCGCGCCGCATGTCCAGGATCGGGCGCACATGCAGCGTGCCCACGCTGGCATGGGCATACCAGGTGCCCTCGGTCTCGTGCTTGTGGAACACGGCGGTAAGCCGGCGGGTGTACTCGGCCAGGTGCTCCAGCGGCACGGCGCAATCCTCGATGAAGGAGACCGGCTTGCCGTCGCCCTTCATGCTCATCATGATGTTGAGCCCGGCCTTGCGCACGTCCCACAACGCCTTCTGCGACTTGGCGTCGGCCATCTTGACCACCGAGCCGGGCAGCCCAAGGTCGCTCATCAGCGCCGCCAGGTCATCGAGCTGCGCCAGCAGCGCGCTGTGTTCCTCCCCAGCGAACTCGACCAGCAGGATGGCCTGTGGCTCGCCGGACAAGGCGCTCTCGATGACGGGGCGGAACGCCGGGTTCTCCATCGACAGGTCGATCATGGTGCGACCCACCAGCTCCACCGCAACCGGCTTGAGCCTGACGATATGCTGCGTCATGTCCATGGCCTGGTAGAACGTGGGGAAATTCACCACGCCCAGCACCTTGTGCCGCGGCAGCGCAGACAGCTTCAGCGTGACCTGGCGGCTATAAGCCAGCGTGCCCTCCGAACCCACGAGGATATGCGAGAGATTGGCGTAGCCGTCGTCGGTATACGCGCGCGGATTCTGGCATGCGAACAGGTCGATGTTGTAGCCGGCCACACGGCGCAGCACCTTGGGCACGCGCTCGGCAATCTCGTCCCGCTCGCGCGTGGCGATGCGTTGCAAGCCATTCAGGATGCCCGCCACGCGCGGATCGGAGACGGGCGCCTTCAGCGAGCCGAAATGGCATTGGCTGCCATCTGCCAGCACGGCATCGATGCCCAGCACGTTGTGCACCATGTTGCCGTACTCGATGGAGCGCGAGCCGCATGAGTTGTTGCCGGCCATGCCGCCGATGGTGCATTGCGCCCCCGTCGATACATCCACCGGAAACCACAGGCCGTGCGGCTTCAGCCAGGCATTGAGGTGGTCCAGCACGATGCCTGGCTCAACCGTGACGGTAGCGGCCACCGGATCGAAATCCACCACATTGTTCAGCCACTTGCTGTTGTCGATCACCAGCGCCTCGCCAACCGTCTGGCCGCACTGGCTGGTGCCGGCGCCGCGTGCCAGCACCGGGGCTTTTTCGTCGCGGGCGATCTCCAGCGCCAGCAGCAGGTCCGCCTGGTCCCGCGGCACCACCACGCCAATGGGCGTGATCTGGTAGATCGAGGCATCGGTGGCGTAGCGGCCCCGGTTGGCGCGGTCGAAGAACACGTCGCCGCGCAGTTCCTTGCGCAAACGGGCCGAGAGCGGCGACAGTGCCGGGCCGGCGCGGCCCGGCGACGGCACAAGATGGATCGGCTTGACGAGCATCGGGGAGGAGGATTGGTTCATGGCTTTCTGCCAGGGCTTGTGTGGAGGGGTTGCCGTGCCGGTGCGCCGTGTCATGCGAGGATCAGCTCAACCGGCGGCTGGCGAGCTCCTGCTCGGGATAGGAATAGAGATGGGGATAGCGCCGGCGCATGGTTTGCGGGTCGGTTGGCATGTCTGCGTGGCTCAGGCGCGCAACGGCTTCGCGGCATCCGCGGGCTCGGTTTCGAACTTGCTCTCTGGCTGCATGCGCAAGGCCAGGATCACGCCGATGCCCATCAGCACCATGCTGCCGATAAACGGCAGCTCCCAGCTGCCGAAGCGGTCGATCAGGTAGCCCGAGAGCACCGGCGAGATGATCGCAAGGCCGATTTCGGTCTTGCTGAGGTTGAACTCCTGGCCAAAACCGGCCGCGGCCGTACTCACATTGACGCGGTCCAGCTAGGTGATGAAATACATGATGCATAGCATCCCCAGCACGACGCTGGTTGCACGCAGGCGCTTCATGGTTTGTCTCCGTTGTGTTGTTCCTGCCCGCCCGGCGGGGCGCCGGGGCCGAGGCAAATTCATCGCGGCCGGCCGGCTCTATGGCCGGTTCCCGCTGCTGCGCACAGGCGGTGGCATGGCTGCCGAACGGCAAAATTGGGCAACACCTGTCCCTGGCCTCACCCCAGGGGTGAAGCCATGCCTGATTGCACTTGTTCGCTTGCTATTGCGTTGCGCGGGTTCAGGAAGGCCGCCCGGCCCTCCCGCGCTGGCTTATGCCGCGGCCTTCAGCACCGGGCCAGCCGCATGCGAGGCCAGGTACTCCATCGCCGCCACGACCCCGCTGGCCGCCACCGGCACGCCGGCGAGCTTCAGCCCCATTTCGCAGCCGGACAGCGTGGCCATCAGCGTGAGGTCGTTGCAGTCGCCGAGATGCCCGATACGGAACATCTTGCCGCGGATCTTGCCCAGCGCCTGTCCCAGCGACATGTCGAAGCGCTCATAGATGCGCTTGCGCACTGCGTCGGCATCCACGCCGTCGGGCATCATCACGCCCGTCAGCACGGGGCTGTACACGGAGGCATCCGCGCACTGGATTTCCAGGCCCCAGGCCCGCACCGCGCGGCGCGTGGCTTCGGCCAGCCGCTGGTGCCGCGCGAAGACGTTGTCCAGGCCCTCCTCCAGGATCATGTCCAGCGCCTCGGACAGGCCGTAGAGCAGATTGGTGTTCGGGGTGTACGGCCAGTAGCCGTTCTTGTTGGCTTCGATGATCTCGTCCCAGGCCCAGAACGCGCGCGGCAGCTTTGCCGCCTTGCTGGCCGCGATGGCCTTGGGCGACAGCGCATTGAAGCTGATCCCCGGCGGCAGCATCAGCCCTTTCTGCGAGCCCGATACCGTCACGTCCACGCCCCACTCGTCGTGGCGATAGTCCGCCGAGGCCAGGCCGGAGATGGTGTCCACCAGCAGCAGCGCCGGGTGGCCGGCCGCGTCGATCGCGCGGCGCACCGCAGCGATATCGGAGGTCACGCCGGTCGAGGTCTCGTTGTGCACCACGCACACCGCCTTGATGGCGTGCGCGCTGTCGGCGCGCAGGCGGGCTTCGATCATGTCGGCCTGCACGCCGCGGCGCCAGCCTTCGATGCCCGGCAGCCCGAGGAATTCCGGCTTCAACCCGAGCGCTTCCGCCATCTTTTTCCACAGTGTGGCGAAGTGACCCGTCTCGAACATCAGCACCGTGTCGCCGAGGCTCAGCGTGTTGGTCAGCGCGRCCTCCCAGGCGCCGGTGCCGGAGGCCGGATAGATGATGACCGGCTGCTCGGTCTTGAAGATCTTCTTGATGTCCGCTAGCACCTTGCGGCCCAGCGCGCCGAACTCCGGGCCGCGATGGTCGATGGTCGGGTAGCTCATGGCACGCAGGATCCGGTCGGGCACGGGGCTCGGGCCGGGAATCTGCAGGAAGTGGCGGCCGGCGGGGTGGAAGTCGAGTTTGATCATGGATTGTCCTTCCTTTGTGAATTATGAATTTTGCATTCAAAATACTTTAGCAGACGAAACGCACCACTTCCAAGCGCTGTTTTGGCCTGAACACTGGGTGTTTACCCCGAATTTGGGTGCCTGCGAAGAGATGCAGTAGAATGCGAAAAACGCAAAGATAAGGACTTTGAATGCAGAATCCATCTGGCAGCGACCTCACGCGCCCTGCCACGGTCCTCCCCAAGGTCGAGCGCCAGCGGCTGCACGACACGGTAGTCGAGCACCTGCGCAAGTTCATCGTGGAAGGCGTGCTATCCCCGGGCATGAAGCTCAACGAGCGTGAGCTATGTGAAACGCTGGGCATCTCCCGCACGCCGCTGCGCGAGGCCTTCAAGGTGCTGGCGGCGGAGGGCCTGATCGACATCTCGCCTAACCGGGGCGCCAGCGTCTCGCGCATGACGGAGGCGGAAGTCTGGGAGACGTTCGAGCTGATGAGCGGCCTGGAGGCCTTCTCGGGTGAGCTGGCTTGCGAGCGCATCACGCCGGCCGAACTGGCCGAGATCAAGGCGCTGCATTATTCGATGCTGGCCTGCCGCGTGCAGAACGACCTGCCGGGCTACTACAGCCGCAACCAGGAAATCCACGACCGCATCAACGAGGCGGCGCGCAATACCGCGCTGCGCCAGACCTACCAGGGCATCAACCGCCGCCTGAAGGCGCTGCGCTTTCGCTCCAACCACCAGACCGACAAGTGGGACCGCGCCGTGCATGATCACGAAGACATGATCAAGGCACTGGAGGCGCGTGACGGCAAGCTGCTGGGCGCCATCCTCAAGCGCCACTTGCTGGAAAAGCGCGACGCCATCATGCAGATCCACCCGGATCCGGTCGGCGACCCGCCCGCCCACAACGACTAAAGTCAGACGATCTCCGATAGCCGTGTGCTGGCACTGGACCAGAATGGAGTGAGCCGCTATCTGCAAGACCCCCACAGGAGATCGTCATGACAGCCCATAACATCCACGTTTTGCCACATGGTTCCGGATGGGACGTGATCCAGGAGGGCGCGCGGTATRCCAACTCACATCACGCGTCGCAGGAAGACGCCGTGGCGGCCGGCACGCGCGACGCCCAGCGCGAGCAGGTCGAGTTGTTGATTCACGGACTGGACGGACAGATCCGTACCCGCAGCAGCTTCGGGCAAGAGCCTCGCTCGACATAGCGCTGAAGATGGCCAAGCCGATGCGCGAAGCCGAGCGGCACGAGATGGCATCCACCAGCCAGAAGGGCAAGCCGGGACATAAGTCCAGGTCCCTGGCGCCATGCCCCGCGTGGAGCGGCACTACGTGCCGCTCTTGTCCCCTGTGCTGGCCACTGTTGCCGCCGCCTGTGCCGGCGCAGGCGGCGCGGGCGGCGCGCCACTGATCTTGGGCACGCACTCGGAGCGGAACCACGCAACGGTGATCGGCTCGCCGGCCATCAAGCGCTTCGCGGTAGGCACCACCTGTTCGCCAACCAGCATCCCAAGCAGCCCGATCAAGGCAATGGCGGGCGGGGCCGGCGAGCGGACCTGCAGCAGCGCATAGATGATGCCGACCAGAATCCCCGCGCCGAACGAAACAAGAAACAGCTTCATGGTGCTTCTCCCTGGAAGTAGCCGCCGGTCAGGATGGTGGTGCGGGCCAAAAGCAAAAGGTGTTCCCTGCTATCAGAAATCAGAATGCCCAGCAGGAGCAACCCAACGCGCCCCAGAACCCGCGGTAATCCGACACCGGCGCGCTGGACTGCCACGCACCCGCGTGTGCATGGCCGTGCACGCCGCAGGCGCTCGCGCAGCCGCAGCCAGCCGTCACGGCCAGCGTCTGCGCGCCCGGCGCTCGGCGTGGCTGGTAACCGCCAAAAGCGCGCACCGGCGCCCAGTCTGGCATGGCGGGTGGCAGCGGCGGCGCCAGCTTGCCGAAGTCGCCATCGCCATACACGACTTTGCCGCCCAGCATGGTCAGCACCGAGGTGATGTCCTGGATCTCGTCGCCCGGCACGGAGAAATAGTCGCTCGACAGCACTGCCAGGTCGGCCAGCTGCCCGGCCTGGATCTGGCCCTTCTTGCCTTGTTCGGAGGAGAACCAGGTATTGGCCTCGGTCCACAGGCGCAACGCGGCTTCGCGGTCAAGCAGGTTGGCCTGCGGATACAGCGAGAGTCCGCCCAGGGTCTTGCCGGTGACCATCCAGGACAGCGACACCCAGGGGTTGTACGACGCCACGCGCGTGGCATCGGTGCCGCCGCCCACCTTGACTCCGCGCTCCAGCATGCGCTTGATGGGCGGCGTGCTCTCAGCGGCCTTGGCGCCATAGCGCTCGACGAAGTACTCGCCCTGGTAGGCCATGCGGTGCTGCACGGCAATGCCGCCGCCCAGCGCGGCGATGCGGTCGATGTTGCGGTCCGTGATGGTCTCCGCGTGGTCGAAGAACCAGTGCAGGCCGTCGAAGGGCACGTCCCTTGCCACCTTTTCATAGACGTCCAGCGCGCGGGAGATGGTCTCGTCATAGGTGGCGTGCAGCCGCCATGGCCAGCGGTTTTCCGCCAGCAGCCGGATCACCGGCTCCAGGTCGCTCTCCATGGAGGGCGGCATCTCGGGACGCTCGACACGAAAATCCTCGAAGTCCGCGGCGCTATAGACCAGCATTTCCCCGGCGCCGTTGTGCCGGTAGACGTCGTCGCCCTGCCCCGGCCTGACCTTGCCGGCCCAGGTCTTGAAATCATTGAGCTCATCCTTGGGCTTCTGCGTGAAAAGGTTATAAGCCAGCCGGATGGTAAGCAGCCCTTCGGCATGCAGGGCCTCGATGATGCTGTAGTCCTCCGGATAATTCTGGAAGCCGCCGCCGGCATCGATCACGCCGGTGACGCCAAGCCGGTTGACCTCGCGCACGAAATGCCGCGTGGAATTCTTCTGGTACTCGGGCGGCAGCTTGGGGCCCTTGGCCAGCGTCGCATAGAGGATGGTCGCATTCGGCTTGGCCAGCAGCAGCCCGGTGGGATTGCCCTGGGCATCATGCACGATCTCGCCGCCCGGCGGATTCGGCGTGTCCTTGGTGTAGCCCACGGTACGCAGGGCGGCGCCATTGAGAATGGCGCGGTCGTAAAGGTGCAGGATGAATACCGGGGTATCCGGCGCGGCCGCGTTCAGCTCGTCGATGGTAGGCAGGCGCCTTTCCGCGAACTGCTGGTCGGTAAAGCCGCCCACCACGCGCACCCATTGCGGTGCCGGCGTGCGCGCCACTTGCTCCTTGAGCATGCGCATGGCATCGGCCAGCGAGCGCACGCCATCCCAGCGCAACTCCATGTTGTAGTTCAGCCCGCCGCGGATGATGTGCATATGGCTGTCGATCAGCCCCGGCACAACGCAGCGGCCATGCAGGTCGATCACCTGGGTGCCGCTGTGCGCCAGGGCCATCACATCCTGCCGCGTGCCCACGGCAACGAACTTGCCGTCCTGGATGGCAACGGCATCGGCCTGCGGGTTGGCGCGGTCAAGCGTGGCAAAGCGCCCGTTCATCAGGATCAGTTCGGGCTTGGCGGTGGCATCCATGGCGAGGCTCCGGTCGATGGCAACGACATGCAGCGGGGGCCGCGGCGAAGCGGCACCCGCCGGTTCGGCAAAGCGCAGTCAGCGGGCGGGCACTGCCGGCAGGGCCTCGTGCTTGTCGGTGGTCCGTTGCTCGGCCTTGTGCACCATCGTGTAGGCATAGTCCACGCCCATGCCGTAAGCGCCGGAATGCTCCTTGACCAGTTTCATCACGGCGTCATAGGTGTCGCGGTGCGCCCAGTCGCGCTGCCATTCGAGCAGCACCTGCTGCCAGGTCACGGGGACGACGCCAGCCTGGATCATGCGCTGCATGGCATAGTCGTGCGCTTCCTTGGAAGTGCCGCCCGAGGCGTCGGCCACCATGTAGATTTCGTAGTTGCCCTCGGCCATCGCGCATAGCGCAAAGCTGTTGTTGCACACCTCGGTCCACAAGCCGGAGACGACGACTTTCTTGCGCCCGTTCGCCGCGAGCGCGTCACGTACCTTCTGGTCATCCCAGGAGTTCATCGACGTGCGCTCAAGCAGCGTCTTGCCAGGAAACACATCGAGCAATTCCGGATAGGTGAAGCCCGAAAAGCTCTCGGACTCCACGGTAGTGATCGTGGTGGGAATATTGAAGATCTTCGCGGCCTTGGCCAATCCGACCGTATTGTTCTTGAGGGCCTGCCGGTCCATGGATTGCACGCCGAAGGCCATCTGCGGCTGGTGATCAATGAAAATCAACTGACTGTTCTGTGGCGTCAATACCTCGAGCTTCGGGTTAGCCATGGTGGTTCTCCGATACGGACGTGCCGATGGATTGAGGACGCGTGGCGCCCTCGTCCTGGATTCGCCTGGTGGGCGTGGCGCCCGCGTGCGTGCACATGCGGCGGCCTGAAGCGCGCCCCATGCTTTGAGCCTTACTAATATAGGAACTCTTTTCAAACGGGCCAGGCTTTTCTTACCCGGCAGCGGGCACATTCTTCCTTGCCTTCAGCGCCGGCATGGCGTCATGCGCTTATGTGAATTTTGCGATACGGCCCTGTTGGAAATCGCATTTGGCAACCATACTCGCTTAACCAGGCGAAATCAGGCGGAGCCCTCCGCATGCGCCGAACGGGAGAAACGCCATGGAACGCTTGGCCGGAAAGGTCGCCATCGTCACCGGTGCCAGCGGCGGCATCGGATTCGCCACGGCGAAGCTGTTTGCCGCCCAGGGCGCCAAGGTCGTCATCGGGGCGCGGCGCCAGGACGAACTGGACAAACTGGCCACGCAGATCCGCGCGGCCGGCGGCGACGCCACCGCCCTGGCTGGCGATGTGCGCGCGGAGAACTATGCCGAGGCGCTGGTTGCGCTGGCGGTCGAGCGCTACGGCAGGCTGGATGTCGCGTTCAACAACGCGGGCACGCTGGGCGAATCCGGTCCCAGCACCAGTGTTTCCGAGGCGGGCTGGAATGACGCCATCGCGATCAACCTGACGGGTTCCTTCCTCGGCGCCAAGCACCAGATCGCGCAGATGCTCAAGAACGGCGGCGGCTCGGTCATCTTCACCTCGACGTTCGTCGGCTACAGCTTTGCGTTCCCCGGTGTGGCAGCTTATGCGGCGAGCAAATCGGGCCTGATCGGCCTGACCCAGGCGCTGGCCGCCGAGTTCGGACCACAAGGGGTGCGTGTCAATGCAATACTGCCGGGGGCGGTGGACACCGACATGTACCGCAGCATGAACAGCACGGCGGAGTCTCAATCCTTTATCACCAACCTCCACGCCCTCAAGCGCGTGGCCAGCGCGGACGAACTGGCCAGATCGGTGCTGTACCTGGCATCCGACGATTCAGCCTTCGTGACCGGTACCGCATCCCTGGTGGATGGTGGCGCATCGATCACCCGTACCTGAGCAAAGGCTCGAAAGCCACGACACCAGCAACGCGTTCCGATGCCCATCACTGCGCCGCTCTCCTCAAAGCTTGCCCTGATCTCGGCCCAAGGATTCGCGTTCCGCGAAAGCCGCCAGCCGGACTACCGCTTCGAATGGCATACGCACGATTGCGCCATGCTGCTGTGGCCGCGCCTGGGCAAGCTCAAGAGTGCGTGGATGGCGCTAGGCCATGATTCCGATCGCGCCCCAGGCCTCGCGGACTCCCGCGCCGCAAGGCTGGTCCGGGGTTCGGCCGTCTTGCTTCCCGTTTGTGCCCCGCACCTCACCGTCTCGGACTCGGGCCGCCAACAACACGGGGAGCTGTACCTGCCGCCCGACAGCCTGCACGCGTGCCGGCATTTCGGGGCCCTCCGCCTGGACGGCGCCAGTCCCGTCAGCATCCGGCGCAGGCTGCTGGCAGCGCATGCCAGGGCATTGCTGAGCGAGGGGCATTCACTGGCCCGGGTCAGCGAGCGGCTTGGATTCGCTACCAGCGGGCACCTCTCCAGGCTCCTGCGGACGGCCGGCGAGCAAACCCGTTAGCCAGCCGTCCGACAACGCGTTTAGCCAGCCAGCGCCCACGCATCGATCTCGATTTCGATCCAGGCATGGCTCGACAGGCTCGCCACGCCAACCGCGCTGCGGGCAGGCAGCAACTGGCCGGGAAACGCCACGCACAGCACGGCCGAGGCCGCGTCCAGCACCGCGGGATGGTGCGCGAAATCCGCCGATGCACGAATGAAGCCGCGCAAGCGCATCACTTGTGCCACCCGGTCCAGCTGGCCGCCGCAAGCATCCCGCAGCGCCTCAGCATGGCCACTTCGGCGGCAAGGCGCGCGTCGGCCACGTCGTACTCGCCGTGGCAAATGCCCGCGATGGCTATCCCATCTTGCCGGCAGGTCTGGCCGCTGATGGCAATCCATCGCCCTTCCTGCCCGGACACCATGCAGGAAGGGGCATACATGCCGCGCAGCACGGGCGCGCTCGGCAATGCAAAGCCGGCGGCTGCCAGCCGGGCCTCCGGAGATGCATGGCTCACGGCGCCTCCCATTCCACGCTGCCGCTTAACCAGCAACCATCGCTCCCCCCTTCCGGCGAATACCGAGGGCTCACCTGGATCTCGGACGGGCAGCCCATGGCTTCGCCTTGCACGACGGTGACCGCTTGCGAGCCAGCACCGTCGCTGGCAAACGCGCCCGACGCAATCAGATGCCCCCAGAGCGCGGCCGCGGCGATGCCCGTCGCCGCGTCCTCCGGGTAGCCAGAGGATTTGGGGAACTGCCGGGCATGCACAACGTGCGGCGCCGTCGCATCCATCGCAAACGGATAGAGCCCCGTGGAACCGATCGACTCGCACAGCGCTGCCATCGCGTCGAAAGCCGGCTGCAACCGGTTGAGCGCCGCCACATCCGGCAGTGCCACCAGGGTCTTGACCCGGCTGGTGGATGCGTTGGTCATGGCGTAGTGCGCGGCGCCGGCCGGCAAACGAAGCACGTCGGCCACGCGCTGGCGCTCCGGCTCCGACAGCGCGCGGCGATTGACGGGCGGCTGCGAGATCCAGGCGCGCTGGTGCGCTTCATCCCACCGGGCGACGACCGGGCCGCTCAAGGTCTCCACCCGTGCCGTGGGGCTGGTCCAGCGTTTCCATTGGCGCAGCGCCCAGAGCGTGCCGACGGTGGCGTGCCCGCACATTTCCATCTCGTGCTGCGGGACAAAGAAGCGCAGGCGCCAGTCGAATCGGCTATCGCTCGGCGGCAGGACAAAGGCGGATTCATGTCCATGGCTGAGCGCCACCTGCTGCATGGCAGCGTCGGACATGCCGCGCGCATCGGCAACAAGGGGAACCGGGTTGCCGCCACGGGCCGCGTTCGCACCGCGCACAAACACGCGCATGACCGTGACCGCGCCGGGCGTAGTGGGCATGCTGATCGAGGCGGGCTTATTCAACGGTGGCCCCCACGGATCTGGCAATAGCGCCCCAGTACGGAATGTCCTTGTTCACCGTTGCCTGCATCTCGGCCGGCGTGCCCGGATGAGCGGTAACGCCCTTGGTGGCCAGGTCGCGCGCCACATCGCGCTGCGAGAGCACCTTGTTCAGCGCCGCATTGAAGCGGCTGACGATGGCCAGCGGCGTGCCCTTGGGAAAGGCCACGCCATACCAGAGCTGCTGCTCGAAGTTGGCAATGCCCTGCCTGGCGAAGGTCGGCACGTCCGCCAGCAGCGGCGTAGGCGCGGTCGTCGCGATGGCCGTGACCTTCTGCGCTTTCACGTAAGGCGCCAGGCCGACCGGGTTATCGAACATCAACTGGACCTGCCCGCCCATCAGGTCGGTATAGGCCGGCGCCGCGCCGCGATACGGCACGTGGAGCTGGTGGTGACGACCCCGGCGGTGTAGCCATCCGGCGTGGCCCGCGCGACAAAGGTCGAGCCGATGGTGCCGCCGGCCCCGCTACGGTTGTCGATGACGACCGGCTGCCCGAGTTCCTTTTGCAGCAGCGGCTGGATCGACCGGATGACAAGGTCGGTGCCCCCGGCCGCCGGGAACGGGACGACCAGCGTGATGGGCCGGGCAGGCCAGCCCTGCGCAAAGGCCGTCCCGAAGCTCAGGGCGGCAAGGATGACGGCCAAAGCCCCGTGGGCTCCGTAAGACAGAAAAGGTCGATGGAAAGGTCGATGGAAAGATCGGTAAGGCAGTCGTGGCGCAGATGACATGGCGTTCTCCCTGGATGGAAGCAACGAGTCTATTCAGACGCCCTGGGCGGGCCAAACCCGGATGCGACAAGCGGCAGCCCAAATGCGACACGCCGCCGCGCGGCACCGCGCGTTCCCCGCCCTCGCCTCAACCCGCCGAACTGGCGGGAAGCACCGAGACACGGACGCTGGTAATGCCCAGCGCCTCGCGCCCGGCAGCATCCGCTGCGACCGTCCACGCCTTCAGCGTCTCGGCGACCGACTGCAACAGCGCCGCCCCCGTAGTGGACGTTTGGTCCAGCCCCAGCAACACCTCGAACGACGCGCTGCGCTCGCCCGCCACCTGCAGCCGCGCATCCAGCTCGCCCAGCAAGGCGTAGACGGCATTGGCCAGCAGTTGCACAAAGCCGCGCTGTAGGCCAAGCGGCTGGTACGGCGGGCGAATCCACGATTCGACCAGCGTGACGAAGATCACGCCGGTTTCGTCGGCATTGATCTCGAACGCGCAGTACCCGACCGGATCCAGGTCCCGCGCGAGGATCAGGCGGTAGAACAGGACCTGGCCGCAAACCTCATCGGTGTCCATGTCCATCTCGAATGCCTGGCCCGGCTCCCAGTCCTCGCTGTCGAGGACTTCGCCAGCGGCCGGCTCGTCGCTGGCGTGCGCATCGAGCTGGCTGCGCAGCGCAGCGAGCACCTCATCGCGCCCCGGCGCTTCCGGCGGTTCCGTATAGATGGCAAACCGCTCTGCCTCGCCCGCCTCGGCAAAGGCAGTGCCCATCAGGGGCGCGAGCTGCAAAGGCAGCGGCGCCTGCAGGGCTTGGCGGAGGGTGTCGGTATTGGTGGACGCGGTCATGGGCTTGATAGAGCTTGAGGGCTTAAGGGCTTGAGGGCCTGGGATTGAATGCGTGCCAGCGGCGCAGGCACAAAAAAGTCAGCGCCGAGTTTGCCACAGATATGGCACGGCGAAGCGCTCGGATGGGTGGGTGCCGCCTCAACCCGCAACGGGCCAGCAGCGCCTGTGCCACAATCGCCCGGCCGGATGCCGAAACACCCCGCAAAATATCCGCCGGCCCAGAGAAAAAAGGAAACCCCATGTCCTCCCGCCGTCAATTCCTGAAAACAATGCCGGTGGCCGTTGCCGCAAGCCTTGCCGCCGTCCCGGCCTGGCGTGGCGCTTACGCCGCCGCGCCCACGCTCGACGAGGCCGACCCGCAGGCGGTCAAGCTGGGCTACAAGGCGGATACCCGCAAGGTAGACCAGGCGAAATATCCCAGGCATGCCGCCAGCCAGACCTGCGCCAACTGCCAGCTGTTCCAGGAGGGCGCCAACCCGGCAACGGGCGGCTGCGTGCTGTTTGGCGACAAGCAGGTTGCTGCCGCGGGATGGTGCAGTGCGTGGGAACAGGGATAGAAGCCGAAGGTTGCACGCTCAGTTGCCCTGAGCGTCCCGGGGCGAAGCCGGCTCCACGCCCTGCGCCGGCGCTTCGCCGCGCTCCCGGTCCTGCGCATCCCACAATCGCCCGCGCGTGCGCGGGTCCACCGGCAGCCGCTGCTGCATGGCCGCCTTGGCCAGCATATGGGCGCCGATCGGCGCGGTGAGGAACAGGAAGGCGGTAACCAGCAACTCATGCAGGCTCAGGCCGTCGCCTTGGTTGCTGAAGAACACCACCGACGCCAGCACCACGCCGCCAACGCCAAGCGTGGTCGACTTGGTCGGGCCGTGCAGGCGCATGAAGAAATCCGGCAGCCGGACGAGGCCGATGGCGCCGACCAGGGTGAAGACACTGCCGATCAGCAGCAGCGCGCAGGTGGCGATTTCCGCGACGGGGCTCATCGAATCCATGGGGTCTCCCGGTGCCGGTTACTTGAGTTCGATGATGTCGCCGCGCTGCAGGTACTTGGTCAGCGCGACGGTGCCGATAAAGCCCATCACCGCGATCAGCAGCGCAATCTCGAAGAACAGCGCCGAGCGCAGCCAGATGCCGAACACCACGATCAGCGCGATGGCATTGATATTGAGCGTATCGAGCGCCACGATGCGGTCGGGCAGGCCCGGGCCGCGCACCAGGCGGATAAAGGCCAGCAGGCAGGCAACGCCAAGGATCGCCAGCGAGATCGGTATTACGACGGCAAGCATTCGAATATCTCCCTTAACGGCGTCTCGTAGCGCGTCTTGATCAGCGCGATCAGCCTGGCTTCATCATCAAGATCCAGCACATGCACCAGCAGGCGGCGGCGGTCGTCGCTGAGTTCGGCGCACAAGGTGCCAGGGCTGAGCGACACGATGCTGATCAGCGCGGCCAGCGCCAGCTCGTGCTCGACATCGATCGGCAGCTGGATAAAGGCCGGGCGCAGCCGGGATACCGGCCCCAGCACCAGGATGGCCACTTCCACATTGGCCACCACGATGTCGATGAGCACATGCACCAACAAGCGCAGCATCAGGTCGGGACGAGACAGCCGCACCGGCGGCAGCCAGAGCCGCGACCCGATCCGCAGCGAGAACGCCCAGCCGAGGAAGGCACCCAGCGCGCAGTTGCCAGGCGATGCGCTATTGGTCAGCAGCAGCCAGATCGCCAGCAGCGCCAGGCTGAGCCAAGGATGCGGGAACATGCGTTTCCACATGATGTCAGCCTCCCCCGGACGGCAGCACCGCGCGCAGGTACGCGCCACGGTCGAACAACTGGGCGGCCGTGTCGGCAAGATACTGGCTCAGCGGACGGGCACACACGACCAGCGCCAAGCTGCAGGCCAGCAGGAACGCGCAGCAGCCCAGTTTCCAGCCGTCGGGCGCAATGCGCTGGTAAGCGCCGTGGCGCTCCGGATCGTGATCCTGGGGCAGGCGCCACAACAGGCGCGTGCCCGTGCGGCTGACCGCAATCAGCAGCGCCAGGCTGGACAGCAGGATGCAAGGCCACAACACGGCCGCCGCCGGCAGCGAGGCACTGCGCATGACCATGACCTTGCCGATGAAGCCGGATAACGGCGGCAGGCCGATCGCCGCCACCGCCGCGACCAGGAACAGCAAGCCGGCCAGCCGCGAGCCACGGACCACCGCCACCGGCTCGCGCGCCGGGGCGGCAGGCGGCGCCGGCTCCAGCGCGTCCGCCAGCAGGAACAGCGCCGCCGTGCACAGCGTGGTGCTGAGCAGGTAATACAGCGCGCCCGCCCAGCTTTGCGCTGACTGCATCGACACGCTGGCCGCCAGCAGCCCTACCGATGCCAGCACAAGGTAGCAGGTCAGCGATTTGAGGTTCGGGGCGGCCAGCGCGCCGAGGGCGCCGAACGCCATGGTGGCAAGCGCCAGCCACCACACCCAGTCATGCAGGAACACGCCCAGCATGCCATCCGGCGCATCGAAAACCAGCGCGGCGCAGCGCAGGATGGCGTAGATGCCCACCTTGGTCATGATGGCGAACAGCGCCGCAGCCGAGCCCGTGGCGCTGGCGTAGGCCTTGGGCAGCCAGAAAACCATGGGAAACAGCGCGGCCTTGAGCGCGAAGACCAGCATCAGCATGACGCCCGCCGCCGTGGCCAGCGGTACATCGGCCGGCGCCAGGCCGGCCAGCCGCACGCCCATATGCGCCATGTTGAGCGTGCCGCTCAGCCCATACAGCACGCCGATCGCGATCAGGAAAAAAGCCGATCCCGCCAGGTTCAGCACGACATAGTGCAGCCCGGCGCCGGTGCGTGCCCGCCCACCGCCATGCAGCAGCAAGGCATAGGAGGCGATCAGCAGGATCTCGAAGAAGACGAAGAGATTGAACAGGTCGCCGGCCAGGAAGGCGCCGTTCAGCCCCATCAGCTGGAACTGGAACAGCGCATGGAAGTGCCGCCCGAGGCGCGCATCGCCCCGGCCCGCCGCCACCACGGCGGCCGCGCCCAGCACCGCGGTCAGCAACAGCATCAGGGCGCCCAGCCGGTCGAGCTGGAGGACGATGCCAAACGGCGCTGGCCAGTTCCCGATGTGATCGACCATGATGGCGCCCGTGGCCGCCACGCTGACCATGCAGGCCGCGACCGGCAGCAACAGCAGCGTGACCGCGGTGCTCAGCGCGCGCTGGGCCCGGGCCCAGCGCGCCGGCGTGGCCACCAGCAGGCCGCCGGCAAACATCGGCAGCAGGATGGGCAGGAGAATCGACAGTTGGAGGCTGTGGGTCATTGGCTGCTCGCCCTGTCGGCGCCGGGAGTGCCGGCCGCCGGCGGCTCGCCCTGCGCCGGGCCCGCTTCCCTGCCGTCCACATGATCGCTGCCCGTGATGCCGAGCGAGCGCAAGGCCAGCACCACCGCGAATGCCGTCATGGCAAAGCCGATGACGATGGCTGTCAGCACCAGGCCCTGCGGCAGGGGATCGGCATATTGCGCGCCCGTGGCGATGATCGGCGGGCGGCCGGTGGAGAGCCGCCCCATCCCCAGCAGGAACAGGCTCACGGCGTACGAGATCAGCGCCAGCCCCACCACCACGGAAAACGTGCGCGCACGCAGCAGCAGGTAGATGCCGCAGGCCATCAGGATGCCGACCGTGCCGGCGTAGACGGCTTCCATCAGTCCCCCTCCTTCGCATTGACACTGCCGTTGACACTGCCGTTGACATTGATGCGCTTGTCGCGCACGCCGAGGTGCGACACGATCAGCAAGGTCGTGCCGACCACCGTGAAATAAACGCCAAGGTCAAACAACATGGCGGTCGCCAGTTCGATGTCTCCCAGCAACGGTAAGTGGAAATGGCCGAAGGCCGTGGTCAGGAACGGGAAGCCAAATGCCCAGCTGCCCAGGCCGGTCAGCCCCGCTACCAGGATGCCGCTACCGGCCAGCGCGCGATAGTTCAGCGTGATACGCGCCTCGGTCCACAGCACGCCGCTGGCCACGTACTGCAGCAGCAAGGCCACCGCCGTGATCAGCGCGGCGATAAAGCCGCCGCCCGGCAGATTGTGCCCGCGCAGCAGCACGAAGACCGCGACCAGCATGGTCAGCGGCAACATCAGCCGGGCCAGGATGGCGAGCAGCAAGGGATGGCTCTGGCTCGACCACGGCAGCCCGTTGGGCCCCGCTGGCGGCGCCGTCAGGCGCATGCCCTTGAGCAGCGCCTGCACCGCCAGGCCGGCGATCAGCAGCACGCAGATCTCGCCCATCGTATCGAAGCCGCGGAAGTCCACCAGGATCACGTTGACCACATTGTGGCCACCGCCGCCTTCCACGCTGTTGGCCAGGAAGAACGTGGAGATCGCGTCGTAAGGGCGGGTCATCACGGCGTAGGCCAGGATGGCCAGCAACGTGCCGCCGCCCAGCGCCAGGCAGCCGTCGCGCACATGCCGGCCCACCGAGGACGAATCGGGCCGGCCGGCGGGCAGGAAGTACAAGGCCAGCACCAGCAGCAGGATCGTGACGATCTCGACCGAGACCTGCGTCAGCGCCAGGTCCGGCGCCGAGAAGCGCGTGAACAGCAACGTCACCAGCAAGCCGCACGCGCTCAGCAGCACAAGCGCGGTCAGCCGTTGCCTGTGGGCAATCACCACGCCGATCGCCGCCAGCCCCAGCAAACCCATCCCCGCCACGGTCAGGAGGTCGAGCGGGATCGCTGGCACCGGGCCAGCCAGCGTGTCCAGGTCGGACAGGAAGATGGCGGGAATCAGCAGCATGGCGGCCAGCATCCACGCCAGGTAGCCTTGCAGCGAGCCGGTCTCGAATGCGCCGGTGACGCGGCCGGCCATCCGCGCCAGGCTGTCGATGCCGGCCTCGAATGCATCGCGCGCGTTCAGGTGGGCAAAACGCGCGTGCGTTCGATGAAAAGCGTTGCGCCGCAAGAAGAACAGCACGCCGCCGCAGCCCATTGAGACCAGGCTCATCAACAGGGGCAGATTGACGCCATGCCACAGGCTGAGGCTGTATTCCGGCAGCGGCCCGCCCAGCGTGGCCAGGGCGGCAGTCGCCAGCAAGGACCCCACCGTATACGCCGGGAACAGCCCGACCACAAGGCAGATGGCAACCAGCACTTCCACCGGGATCTTCATGGAGCGTGGCGGCTCATGCGGCGGATAGTTCGGCAGGTCGTCCGGCTCGCCGCCAAAGAACACGCCGTAGATAAAGCGCAGCGAGTACGCGACCGTCAGCGCCCCCGCAAAGGTCGCCGCCGCCGGGATGATCCAATTGAAATCGCCCAGCAAGCCCTGTGCGAGCGTCTCTCCGAAGAACATCTCCTTGCTCAGGAAGCCGTTGAACAGTGGCACGCCCGCCATCGAAAGCGACGCCACGATGGCCAGCAACGCCGTGTGCGGCATATAGGGGCGCAGGCCCCGCAGCCGTTGCAGGTCGCGCGTGCCGGTTTCATGGTCGATGATGCCCGCCGCCATGAACAGTGACGCCTTGAACACCGCATGGTTGATGATGTGGAACAGCGCGGCCACCGTGCTCAGCTGCGTGTCCAGGCCGAACAGCAGCGTGATCAGGCCAAGATGGCTGATGGTGGAATACGCCAGCAGGCCTTTGAGGTCCCGCTGCAGCAAGGCCATGCCCGCGCCAAGCACCAGCGTGGCAAGGCCGGTGAGGCTGACCATGTAGAACCACCAGTTGGTGCCGTCCAGCACCGGATACAGCCGCGCCAGCAGGAAGACACCAGCCTTGACCATCGTGGCGGAATGCAGGTAGGCGGACACCGGCGTGGGCGCCGCCATCGCGTGCGGCAGCCAGAAACTGAAGGGAAACTGCGCGGACTTGGTAAACGCCGCCAGCAGGATCAAGCTCAGCATCGCCGGATACAGCGGGTGGCGCTGCACGGTGCCGGCCTGGGCCAGCACCACGGAGAGCTCCATGCTGCCGCAGATATGCCCGAGCAACAGCACGCCGGCCAGCAACGCCAGCCCACCCCCGCCGGTCACCGTCAGCGCCATGCGCGCGCCCTTGCGCGCATCGGAGCGATAGGACCAGAAGCCGATCAGCAGGAACGACACAATGCTGGTCATCTCCCAGAACACCGCCAGCAGCAGCAGGTTGCCAGACAGCACCACGCCCAGCATCGCCGCCATGAACAGCAGCAGCAGGGAGAAGAAACGTACGGTGGATTCGCTGCGCGGCAGGTAATAGCGCGCATAGAGGATGACCAGCAACCCGATGCCCAGCACCAGCAACGCAAACACGTAGGCCAGGCCGTCCAGCCGCAGGCTGAGGCTTAGCCCGATGTCCTCGAGCCAGGGCTGGCGCCAGGCAATGGCGCGGCCCTCGAACACCGCGCTGCGCACGCTGAGCAGCAAGCCAAGGCCAATCAGCGGCGTGCCCACCACGATGGGCGCGGCCAGGAAGCGCGCGTGACGCCGCACCGGCAACAACAGCAACGCTGCCAGCAAGGGAAGCGCGATCAACCAGGCCATCACCATCGGCGGGCTCCGCAGGCGCGCCGCGTGCTGCCGGCGACGGGGGCGTCAATGAGGTTCAAGGGGTTTTCGAGGGCGTTCAATGTGTCGGCGTCCTGGGAAGCTCCGTGGCGTTCATGGGCATGCCAGCGCATGATCTCACGCGCGGGGTCGCCGGTGAACCAATGGCGATGGATTTCATGGGCGACCGGCGCAAACACCAAAAACCGTCATCTCACGACCCCATCTTATGAGAATTGAACACGGGGCGCGGCAGCGCAAGCATGCCATCGGCGACCGCCCGCCCGGGCAGCGCTTCGAGCCGGATGGCAGGCTGGCCATCGATTTCTCGCACGCGCTAGCGCGAAGCCATAAATAGCAGCCCTGCAACGCCAAGCCCGACCGCTGCCAGCGCATCCCCTGCGATCAGCCCGCCACCCACCAGTGATGTCGTGCTCATGTCCTCGGGCAAGGCATCCGGCGCGTCCTCGGGCTTGCGCAAGCTGTTAAGCGCGCTGGCCACGACGCCGCCCAGCGCAAACCACGCCGAGGTGGGCAAGTTGACAAATCCGCCAAAGGACGAGGCATAGGGCGACGGCAGCACCACCGTATCCAGCAGGAAATCGGCAACGCCGCCACCCCTTCCCGCCTGGGCAAAGCGCTGGTAGCGCGGCCACGACTTGACCAGCAGGCGCAGCGCCGCGATGGCCAGCCCAAGGACGATGCCCAGCACAACCGCCGTGCGCTGGTGCGGCAAGTCGTTGGTCAGGCCGCGCAACGCGCCGACGATCTTGTAAGTCATGGCCGAAGCCCAGTGCTGGGGCTGCGCGCCAGCCGAGAGCACAGTCTGGTCGAGCGCCAGCGCCGGATACGCCCGCATGAACAGCCTGGCGAACAACACCGCCAGCACCGCGCCGGCAACGATGCCCGCCACCTGGAAGCGAAACTGCACGGTGCGGTTGGTGCCGAGCCGCCAGCCGGTGGAGCGGTCTTGCTGCATGTCGCACGCCTCGCTGGTCGACACCAGCAGCACCGCCGCCGCGATCAGCCCCACATTCGGGTCGCGCAAACCCAGCGCGGCCATCAGGATGACGGACAGCACGAAGGCGGAAGAAATCGGGTTCTGGTCGACCATGCCCACCGAGATGCCGTTGACCATGGCGAACACGAACACCAGCAGCACCGCCAGCACCATGTAGCCCGCGGGCTGATGCAGCAGGCCCACGCCCACCGCCACCACCGCGAGCCCCCAGAACAGCACCCACGCCACCATCCGCCACAGGCTGGCGCCACCTGCCGCCGCGGAAGGCCCGCGCCGTATCCCGCCTGACAGCTGCCGGCCATGCCGGTACACCTTGAGCAGGATCAGCGAGATATCGAGCAGCGCGGCGCCCATGATCATGCCGAGCGCAATCAGGAACGTGATCTTGCGAAAGGGGTCGCCCGGCGCCAGCCAGCCGATGGAGACAAAGAAGGGGATCAGCGCCTGGCCCGCCAGCCCGGCAACAAGCGCCGCCACGCCGATGCGGGCCCCGACGATCATGCCCGCGCCAAAGGTGGAGGCGGACAAATCGATCGCGGCAAGCCGCTCCACGCGGGCCGCACCGATGCCGCTGACGATGCCCAGCGCCGTGCCCCCGGCCAGCCGCGACACCGACTGCCGGAGCAGCACCGGGTCCGTCAGGGCGCGCAGGATGTTGGCCACCGCCAGCCCGGAGGGAAACGTGAGTTGCAGCCGATCAACCAGGATCGGCGTGTACAACATGCCCACGCCCACGCCGAACATGCCCACGCAAAGCATGTACAGCATCAACTGCCAGATCGGCGGCTCGGGCAAGCCCATCCAGGTCATCGCCTGGACCACCACGGCCATGCCGCTCATGCCGGCGACCGATGCGGCAATGGTCTGGATATAGTTCGCGCCATGGCGGCCGTCCGCGCCATAGCCGTAGGTCACCGTGGAGCCGAGAATGCCCGCCAGCACCTGCCCGCCGACAAAGAAGCCGAGCGAGAAGTTCATGTACGCCGCGGCGATCCCGCCCAGCGGGCCGAGGACAAGGACCCCGATGGCGCCGAGCAACGCATAGTATTTCCAGCCGCCCTGCTCTGGCAGCCATGCCCAACGCCGGCCGCTGGCGGCAGCGGCACCGAGCCTCTCGGCGTGTGCCGGCGAGGTAGCGTCTTGCGGTGGCCTGCCGACTGCCGTCATTGGCTTCCCCATGCGCGCTAGCCGCATCGGTGGCTGCTGGATCGAAGGAAAACGAAAAAAGGCCCGCGCGGCGACGACAATGCTGCCGGCGCTGGCCAGATGCTACCGCAAGCGGCGCAGCGCGGGCACGGCGTGCGTGCGCAAGGGCACGCTAAGACGCAGGAACGGTAAGGCACGGCAAGGCGGAGGCGCAAAAAAACCGGACACGAGGCGTGTCCGGCAACCCATTTGCTGACTCAGATCGTGTCACTAACCCGAGATCTCAAATGATAACGATTATCATTTGAATACTCAAGGATGAAACGCATACGTAGCCGCTGGAAGCCCTCAGGCCGCCACCGCCATGCGCCGTGCCTGGCCCGCGCGATGGCGTCCGAGCCGGAGCATGGTGGCGCCAGCCATCACCGCCGGTATTCCCACCATCAGGAACAACGCCGGCATGGTCAGGCCCATGGACAACATGGTGCCGCCCCCAACCGAGCCAACCACCGAGCCCATCCGCCCGACGCCATTGGCCCAGCTCACGCCGGTGGCGCGGCAATCGGTGGGATAGTAGGCCGCCGACAAGGCATTGGCGCCCACTTGCGAGCCGGAGATGCAGAAGCCAGCGGCGAATACCGCCACCCCGGCCAGCCATGGCGCCGTGGTCAGGCTGCCGATGGCGGTGATGAACACACCTGCCAGCGCGTAGCTTGCGGCCAGCACATAGTGCGGGTTGGCCCGGTCCATCAGCCAGCCCAGCACGATGGCCCCGAGGGTGCCGCCCACCTGGAACATCATGGTGACCAGGGCCGCCGTCTTGAGCGAGATCCCAGTCGCCCGCAGCAAGGTGGGCAGCCAGCTGGACAGCAGGTAGATCACCAGCAAGCTCATGAAGAAGGTCAGCCACAGCAGCAAGGTCCCGCGCATCAGTTCGGGCTTGAACAAGTGCGCAACCGGCGAGCCGGGCGCGCGCTTGTCCGCCACCACGATGCTGCCAGGTGCGACACGCTCGCGCGGCGCGATCCGCTCCAGGATGGCCGCCACCTTTTCCGGGTGCCTGCCGCTCAGCACCAGGTAGCGGACCGACTCAGGCAGCTTCCAGACCAAGAGCGGCAGCAGCAGCAACGGCAGCACGCCACCCAGCAGCAGCACGGCGCGCCAGCCGTGCTCTTCGATCAGGTTCGCCGAGGCCAGCCCGCCGAGGGCCGAGCCAATCGTGAAGCCGCAGAACATGGTCGTGACCAGGAAGGAGCGGCGCTTGGCGGGGCAATACTCAGAAGTCAGCGTGATGGTATTGGGCATGGCGCCGCCCAGCCCCAGACCGGTCAGGAAACGCAGCGCCACCAGCCCCCACAGCGAGCCGGAGAACGCGGAGGCCAGGCTCGCGATGCCAAAGAACAGCACGCAGAAAAGCAGCACGCTCTTGCGGCCGAAGCGGTCGGCCAGCGGGCCGAACAGGAACGCGCCGGCCATCAGGCCGGTGAGCCCGGCGCCAAACAACGGCGCCAGGTGCGCCGGCGTGAGCTCCCATTCGGCGCGGATCGCGGGTGCGATAAAGCCAATCGCGGCGGTATCAAATCCGTCGATGGCGACGATCAAAAAACAAAGCGCGACAATCGTGACCTGGAAGGCCGATAGCGGCTGGCGATCGATGAATTCGGTGATGCCGATAGATGGTTGCGTGGGCACAGCGGTCTCCTGCGTTGTGTTTCGAAGCGGCCGATTTGCGATCGGCTCGCCGTTTTTTGGCGGCTCTTTGGCCGCTCTTTGCTTGTTTTGGCCACTTTGGGTTACTTCGGGCCGGCGCCCCCCTATCGCGCCCCGCCCAGGCAGTCTTGCGCGCGCCAGCCGTGCAGCCATTGCAGCGCGTCGTAGAACTGGTCCTGCGTGCGTCCGACCCACAGCGAATTGCGCACCAGCCGCTCCACGCCCTTGGCGTGATACAGCCTGCCCATCTCGCGGGCGGAGTACAGCACGCGCGCGGTGCGCGGGATGCGCGCCTTCTCGTATAGGGCAAAGGCCGCCACGAAATCGCCGTCGGTCTCGGCCACGGCCGCGCCCAGTGTCACGGCATCTTCCAGCGCCTGGCAGGCGCCCTGCGCGAGGTACTGCGTCATGGGGTGGGCGGCATCGCCCAGGATGGTGGCGCGACCAAAGCTCCATTGCTCCACCGGGTCGCGGTCCGCGGTGGCCCAGCGCCGCCAGGAGGTGGGCCGGTCCAGCATCTGGTGCGGGCGGGCGTGGATGCCCTCGAAGTACGACAGCACTTCTTCCTTGCTGCCATCGCGCACGCCCCAGACTTCTTTCTCGCGGCTATGGAAGGTCACCACCAGGTTGTACTGCTCGCCGCCGCGCAGCGGGTAGTGCACCAGATGGCAGTTGGGGCCGGCCCACACCACCGGCGCATTGATCTGCAGGTCGGCCGGCATGTCGGCCACATCCACCACGGCGCGGTACACGACGTGGCCGGTCACGCGTGGTTCGTCACCGAGCAAGGCCTGGCGCACGGCGGATTTCACGCCGTCGCAGCCGATCACGGCATCGCCCTGGTGGCGTTCGCCGTGTTGGTCGATCACCGTCACGCCGCGCTCGTCCTGCTCCAGCGCGCACACCGTGGTGGCGGTGCGGAACTGAATCAGCGGGTGATCCCGCACGGCTTCCAGGATGGACAGGTGGATATCGGCGCGATGGATCACCGCGTAGGGGTTGCCAAAGCGCTGGCGATAGCGCTCGCCGACATCCACCTTGGCGACTTCGGTGGCGTCGATCGCGTCCATCATCACCAGGTAGTCGGTGAAAACGGAGCGCTTGCGCGCGGCTTCGCCCACGCCCAACGCATCCAGCGCGGCAAAGGCGTTGGCACCAAGCTGGATGCCGGCGCCGATTTCACCGATCTGGGCCGCCTGTTCCAGCAATTCAACGCGGATGCCCTGCCGGGCGAGCGCCAGTGCGGCGGCCAGGCCGCCGATGCCGCCGCCGACCACGATCACCTTGCGGTCCGTGCTGCGCGTGTTGTTCATGTTCGTCTCCTTGGGTGCGCACCCGGTGGCCATCCGGCCCCGGGGTGCCCTGTAGCGTTGGTTAGCGCGCCGTGTAGTCCGGCTGCCGCTGAGGTTCTGCCTGCTGGAAGGCTGGGTGCTCGCAGGCATGGCGGTAGACCGCCATGGCGCGCTCGAAGCGTTCGGTACGGCAGCCCATGCGCTGCGCATTGGCGATCTGCGGCACCAGGCAGCAGTCGGCCAGCGTGGGCTGGTCGCCGAAACACCACGGGCCGCGCCCGTGCTGCGCCAGCAGCCGCTCCACCGCGCCCAGCCCTTCGTCCACCCAATGCTGGTACCAGGCGTCCTTTTGCTCCGGCGTCACGCCCAGCGTGTCCTGCAGGTAGCGCAGGATGCGCAGGTTGTTGACCGGATGGATATCGCAGGCAATCACATTGGCCAGCTCCAGCACCCGCGCGCGCAGCTCCGCCGCTTGCGGGATCAGCCGTGGCTCGGGATGGCGGGCGTCGAGGTAGTCGATGATCGCCATCGACTGGCCCAGGTGGAAGTCACCATCCACCAGCGCCGGCACCACCGCCGAGGGGTTGATGGCCGCCACATAGTCCGGGACGCGATGCTCGCCCACGCGGATATTGACCGGCTGGTAGTCGTACGGCAGGCCCTTGAGCGCCAGCGCGATGCGCACGCGGTACGACGTGGAGCTGTTGAAGAAACTATAGATCTGCACGGTGAAGCCCTCTTTCTCGAAATCCCGGAATCTCGACGCCGTCAGGCCACGCGTACCGACAGCTCGCCGAGGCGCTCCACGCCGGCGACCATCAGGTCACCCGGCTTGACGGCCCCGACGCCTTCCGGCGTACCGGTGTAGATCAGGTCGCCCGGTTCCAGGCGGAAGTACCTGGACAGGTCCGCCACGGTCTCGGCCACCGACCAGATCAGGTGCGTGACGTCGCTACGCTGCTTGTCGGCGCCGTTGACGGTCAACCAGATCGCGGCCTGCTCGAAATGCCCCACATCGCTAGCCGGATGGATCGGGCCGATCGGCGCCGAGGCGTCGAAGGCCTTGCCGATTTCCCACGGGCGGCCCATCTCGCGCATCTTCATCTGCAGGTCGCGGCGGGTCATGTCCAGGCCCACGGCATAGCCCCAGACGTGCTCCAGCGCCTGTTCCAGCGGAATATCCGAGCCGCCCTTGCCGATGGCGGCAACCAGCTCGGATTCATAGTGGTAGTTGCTGGTCTGGGCCGGGTACGGCAGCGTCAGGGTCTCGCCGTAGGCGACCGGGATCACGGCATCGGCCGGCTTGCAGAAGAAGAACGGCGGCTCGCGGTCCGGATCGAAGCCCATCTCGCGGGCATGCGCGGCGTAGTTGCGGCCCACGCAGTAGACGCGGCGCACGGGAAACTGGTCGCTGGTGCCAACGACCGGCAGGGCCACGGCGGCGGGAGGGGTAATGACGAAAGACATGGAAGACCTCAGGCAAGAAGCAAGGAAATGGGAAAAGGCAGCAAAAGCGGCAAGGGCAGCAAAAGCAGCCAAGGAACCGGGCCGGATCAGGTGCGCTCTTCGCGCAACAGGTTGAGCGCGGACAGCACCGGGCGGTCGGAATAGCTGAACAGCACCGTGTCCTCGACCGAAGCCAGTTGCACCGGCTGCCAGGACGGCGCCACGAAGGTGTCGCGCGGCTCGAACTGGAACTGCGCCTCGCCGATGCGCACGGTGCCGCGCCCTTCCACCACGGAGTAGACGGTGGCGTCGGTGCTGCGATACGTTTTGCCCTGGAAACCGGCGGGGAGGTATTGCATGAAGGTAGCCATGGTCGGCATCGGCCAGCCGCCGGTGGCCGGGTTCACATAGCGCAGCTTCACGCCATCCCAGGCATCGAGCTCGCCGTTGCGGTAGAGCTGGTCCAGCGCCTCGCGGCTGCGGGCATAGGGGTAGCTGAAGATTGGCGAGGTGGGATCGGTGACGCGGTGGCGCACCGGCAGCATGTTGTGGCCGAAGCGGGCAAAGCTGTCACCTTCGGGACGCAGCACCGGCTGCGAGGCTTCGGGGTAGTTCTCCGCAAAGCCGGCATCCAGGTGCTGCAGCAGCGGGATATCCAGCCCGTCGAGCCAAACCACCGGCTCGCCGCCCTGCGCCACGGACGGGTTGCCGTGGTCATGCCAGGTCCACGACGGCGTGATGATGAAATCGCCCGGATGCATGGTGGTGCGCTCGCCGTTGACGGCGGTCCAGGCACCACGGCCTTCCACGATAAAGCGCAGCGCGGACTGGGTATGGCGATGGCTGGGGGCAATCTCGCCGGGCAGGATCAGCTGCAAGCCGGCGTACAGCGTGGAGGTGATGCTGGACTTGCCGGGCAGGCCGGGATTTTCCAGCACCAGCACGCGGCGCACGGCTTCTTCCGCGCTGATGACCTCGCCCGCCTGCATCACCAGCGGGCGGATCTCGGCGTATTTCCAGATCGCCGGCTGCGCTTGCGGGCGCGGCTCGCGCGGGACCAGCGCGTGCAGCGATTCCCACAGGGGCGCCATCTGGTTGCGGCCGATGCGGCTGTAATAGGCTGAACGGTCTGAAGCAGAACGGTCGGTGCTCTTCTTTGCATCTGGCATGGCCTTGTCTCCGATTTCATCGCCCGGTCGGGGCGCTGAGCAGCCGCTGTGGGCTGCGGGGTGCGATGGAAGATTTATACGCCCGGAGATATACCTTGTAAAATGACAAATTCCTCTTATCCATATGGATATGGATATACCTCAAAGGGAATACCCTGATGGATTGGACCCAGCGGCTCCGGCTGCGCAACCTGCAGATGCTGCTTAGCCTGGCGCAGACCGGAAACATGAGCCAGACGGCCGCGGCGCTCAGCACCACGCAGCCCGCCTTATCGAAATGGCTCAAGGAACTCGAAGACGACATCGGCCTGCCGCTGTTCGAGCGCCATGCGCGCGGCCTGCGTCCCACGCCCTATGGCGAATCGATGATTGCCCATGCCAGGCGCATCGAGGCGCACCTGGATACCGCCCGCGACGACATGCAGGCGATGCGCGCAGGCGGCAGCGGCCTGGTGGTGATCGGCACCTCCGGCGCGTCGGCTGCCGATACCGTGCCGCTAGCCGTCACCTCGCTCTTGCAGCGCTTGCCGAAAGCCCATGTCCGGCTGGTGGAAAGCACCATGAACCTGCTGATGGCGCAGCTGGCCCGGGGCGAGGTCGATATCGTGGTGGGCCGCTCCGCGCCGGAACTGCAGGACGGGCAGATGCGCGCCGAGGCGCTCTACATGGAGCCGATCCACTTCGTCACGCGCCCGCGGCATCCGCTGTTTGAGCTGGCCGAACCGGGCTGGGCCGACCTGCAGGCGTACCGGTGGATCGTGTGGCCACGCGGCACGCCCATCCGCAACACGCTGGAGTCGGCGCTGAACGCGGCTGGCCAGGGCATGCCGGCCGATTGCGTGGAGTCGAACTCGGTCATCCTCAACCTGACCTTGCTCAACCACAGCAATATGATTGGCGTGGCCTCGCACCGGACCGCGCGGCGCCTGGAGCACCTTGGCGCCCTGCGCATCCTGCCGCTGCGGCTGGCGGGCTTTGGCTCGGTGTCCATGTACTGGCGCGACGACGGCTTTGGCCGTATCGCGGTCAGCGCCGCGCTGGACGCCCTGCGGCGCGCGGCGGTGCGCTCGGTCGATGAAACGCCCGACGACACGCAAGGGTGACGCCAGCCAGCGCGGCTTACCGGCAAGCCGCCAGCTGCCAGTCCCCGCCTTGCCACGCCAGCATGTGAGTCAACCCCAGCGCATCGAGGAAACGCCGGTCGTGCGACGCCACCAGGATGGCGCCGGGATAGGCGCTCAAGGCCTGCTCCAGCGCGCGCACCGAATCCAGGTCGAGGTGATTGGTGGGCTCGTCGAGCAAGAGCATTTGGGCGGGCTGCGCGGCCCATAAGGCGCAGGCAAGGGCTGCCTTCAGGCGCTCGCCCCCGCTCAATACGCCGGAAGGCTGCCGCACCAGCGCCGCGCCCAGCCCGAGCAACGACAAATGGCTGCGCAGCACGCCCTCCGGCAAGGGGCTGTCCAGTTCGCGCAGCCGCTCCAGCACGGACATCGCCGGCGGCAGCAGGGTCGCCGCCTGCTGATCGAGCCAGGCTTTGGGAATGCCTGCCGCACAGGTGCCGGAAACCGGGTTCTCGACGCTGGCCAGCAATTTGAGCAACGTCGTTTTGCCGCAGCCGTTGGGACCGGTCACGGCAACGCGCACCGGGCCCGAGAGCGTCAGGTTGAGCGGCTTTGAGCCGGCCGGAAACGGCAGGATCGCGTCTTGCACGTGCACCACGCGCTTGCCCGCGGCGACCACCGCGCCGGGCAGCATCAGCGCCACCGGCGGGCCAGGCTCGATGCGCTGCGCGGCTTGCTGCACGGCATCGTCCAGCGTCGCCCGGGTTTCCTGCTGGCGCCGCTGCTCGCGGCCGGAATGCGCCTGCGCACCGTCCTTCAGCCGGCCGAGGTAGATGCCGGGCAGGTTGGCCATCTTGCCCGCGCGGTCGTTGCGCGCGGCACGGCGCTGATGGGCATCATGCTGGCGCCGCAAGTCGCGCAAGGCCGAGTTGCGGCTGGTACGCGCGTGCTCCAGCTCGGCTTGCGCGGCAGTGGCTTCGGCGTCGCGCTGCGCCGCATACAGCGTGTAGCTGCCGCCGTAGTGGCGCAAGCCATCCGGCTTCAGCGCGGCAATGTGGTCCATGTCTTCCAGCAATTCGCGGTCGTGGCTGACCACCACGAGGCCACCGCGCCATCGCCGCAACTGAGCGCGCAGCCATTGCCGGGCGGCGAGGTCGAGGTGATTGCTGGGCTCATCGAGCACCAGTCCATCTGCCCTGGAAAGAAAGGCCCCCACCAGCGCCACGCGCGTGAGTTCGCCGCCGCTGAGGCTGCGGGCGAGCCGCTCCGGTTCCAGATGCCCCAGGCCAGCCGCCTCGCAGGCCAGCCGCAGCTGGTCGCGCAGGTCCCACCGCCCTTCCAGCAGGTCGAAATCCGTGCCCTCCGGCTCGCCCCGCTCCACCCGGGCGAGCGCATCGAAAGCTGGCGTCAGGCCCGCGACGTCCGCCAGCGTCGCGTCTGGTGCCAAGCTGCCGTCTTGCGGCACATAGGCAACGGTGGCATGCCTGACGATGCGCCCGGCATCCGGTGTGACCAGGCCCGCCAGCACCTTGGCCAGCACGCTCTTGCCGGTGCCGTTGCGGCCAACCAGGCCGATGCGCTGGGGCTGGAGGGTGTCGCTCAGGTCGTCCAGCAGCACCCGCCCGTCGGGCAGCGCCACGGTGACGTGGCGCAGGGAAATCCAGAACGCCGGCGGCGAACCTGAGTGGGAATCTATGGAGGTGGGACCAGAATTGCCGCCGGACGGCGGCGCGGAGAAAACCGCGAACGGAATCGATAGGAAGTCAGCCATGCAAGCTCCAGACAAAACAGGTAGCGCGCCTGGAACCCGAGGACTCAACGAGGACTCAACAATGGTTCAACAAGCGCGAACAGGTTTGAAGTGGGCTTACAGGTTCATTTTGCGTTGACTCCGGTGGATGCGGATGGTGTGACCGGTCAGGCCCCTGCCGAGTTCCGCTCAGTTTGTATTGCCCGCAGCAGGCGAGCATTGCGGCGCGTTCGCCAGGCTCAGGCCCGCCCGTCGCTCGCTTCATATCGGGAGGGACCTGTCATCCAGCCGCCCGCCGGCTCGACAGATGCCGCCCCGCATCCGGCGCGAGCCGGACATACCCGATCAACGACACCAGCGTCAGCACGCCCGCGAAGAGAAACGCCCAGCGAAAATCGCCGAGCGTAAAGTGCGGCACGTCGCTGGCCTCGCCGCGCAGCGATGCGGCAATCCTCAGCGACAGCGAGCCAAACGCGATGCCAAGGCCGATCGACATCTGCTGGGCAGCATTCCATAGCGTATTGGCGCTGCTCATCTGGTTTTGCGGGATATCGGCATAGGCCAGCGTGGCGAGCGTGGAGAACTGCATTGAGCGCGTCACGCCGTAGATAAACACCACGAACAGCACGATGGCGAGCGGCGTCTCGGGCGTGAGCAACCCGCACGCGACGATGAACAGGCTGGCGAAAGCCACGTCGACGATCGCGGTGGCACGAAAGCCGTAGTGTTGCAGCACGCGCGTGGTCAATGCCTTCATGCCGAGGTTGCCGAGCGCGCTGGCTAGCAGCAACAGCCCGGAGCGGAACGCGGACAGCCCGAAGCCAACCTGGAACAGCAGAGGCATCAGGTACGGCACCGCCCCGATGCCGATACGGGTGACGGACCCGGTGATCACGGTGACCGAGAACGTCGGCACGCGCAGCGTCGTGAAATCGAGCAGCGGATGCTCGCGCCCCGCTGCATGGCGCACGRCCAGCACGCCCAGGGCGACGCCAGCAGCCACGAAAGCGCCCGCCGTTGCCAGGCTGGAGCCTTGCTGGCTGGCCAGCTCCGTGCCGTACAGCACGAAGGTGAGCGTGGTCCCGCTGAGCAGGAAGCCAACGATATCAAGCGGCTTGGGCTCGCTCGCGCGTTCGTTGCGGATCATCATGAAGGTGGCGATCAGCGCGGCAATGCCGAATGGCACGTTAAGCAGGAAGATCCAGCGCCAGGAGGCGTAGGTGGTGATGAACCCGCCGATGGGCGGCCCCACCACGGGCGCCACGATGGCCGGCCAGGTGATGGTGGAAATGGCCTTGATCAATTGGCGCTTATCCGTGTTGCGCACCACGATCAGCCGACCGACCGGCACCATCATCGCGCCGCCAATGCCCTGCAGCACGCGCGCCGCGGTGAACGCGAACAACCCGTTCGATGCGCCGCACAGCACCGAGGCCACCGTGAAAACAACGATCGCCCCGCCGAACACCGTCCTTGACCCAAAGCGATCAGCGATCCAGCCACTGATCGGGATAAACACCGCCAGCGCCAGCATATAGGCCGTCATGCCCAGGCTCAGGTCATTCGGCCCGACCCCGAACGACCGCGCCATCTGCGGCAACGCAGTAGCGAGCACGGTGGTATCGAGGTACTCCATGAAGAAGGTAGCCGCGACGAGATAAGGCAGGAATCTCATCGACGATGACTGGGTTTGCGTGTGGTCCATGGAGCGGCGGGTGCGGGGGATGCGGGTCTGCGCGGCGAAGCGGGCGGACCGCCTTTTTGCCACCGGAAAAGCCATTTCAAGCCAGGATGGCAATCATACCGGGCATCGGCAAAGGACGTTCGCCCACGCCCGGCCCCGCGCAGCCGTCATGCCGCGCCTGCGCGCGCCGGGCCCTCCGCCTGGCGCTGCGGCACGCGCACCGGGTCGACATGGGTCATCACATTGAGCACGTCCTGAATCTGCATGGCGGCAAGGCGCGCCTCCACCGCAATACGGTGCCCTGCTTCGACTGTCATTGCGCCATCGATCTCCAGATGCACGTCGACCAGGATCGCGTCGCCCATCTTGCGGGTCTTCAGGTCATGCAGGCCCAGCACGCCAGGCGTGGCCAGCATGGCCTGGCGAATCGCCTCGATGCTCTGCGCGTCCACGGCACGGTCCATCAGGTCATGCAGGGCATCCCAGGAGAACTTCCAGCCCATCCTGGTCACCATCAGGCCGACCACCAGCGCGGCCACAGGGTCGAGCATGTGGTAGCCAAGCAGGTTGCCGCCGATGCCCACGGCGACCACCAGCGACGATGCCGCATCCGAGCGCGCATGCCATGCGTTGGCAACCAGCATGCTGGAGCGCACGCGCTCGGCCACGGCAAGCATGTAGCGGAACAACGATTCCTTTGCCGCCAGCGCGCCCAATGCCACCCATAGCGCGACACCCTTGACCGGCTGGATCAGATCGGGATGCTCCAGCTTTTGCACAGCCGACCACAGCATGCCGACGCCGACCGCGAGCAACAGCAGGCCGATCGCCAGCGAGGCGGCGGTCTCGAAACGCTGGTGGCCGTACTGGTGGTCGGCATCCGCGCCCTTGCGGCTATGGTGGCTGGCAAACAGCACGACAAAGTCCGAGACCAGGTCGGAGAGCGAGTGAATGGCATCCGCGATCAATGCCTGGGAGCCGGCCACCACGCCCGCCACCAGCTGCATGCAGGTCAGCAGGATATTCACGGCCACGCTCACCCAGGTGCTGCGCCGCGCCGCCTGGTCCCGGGCGGGCGTTTCTACCTCGGCCTCGTCGATGACCYCATCAGTTCGCATCGATGGATGACTCCTGTTGTCCGGCTCACGTCCGGTTTATGTCCGGTTTATGCTCAATTAGCGTCCGGTCAATGCCTTGCCGGGTAAAACGCGGCCGCGTCCGAGCCATTCCAGCCACTCGAACAGCGCCATTCCGGCCAGCATGGCCAGCACAAAGACTGCGCCTTGCCATGCGCCCGCGCCCAGCAGCACCAGCGCCGGCCCCGGGCAGATCCCCGCCAGCCCCCAGCCCACACCGAACAACAGGCTACCACCAAGCAAGCGCCGGTCAATCCGGCGCGACGCCGGCAGCTGCATGGGCAAGCCCAGCAGCGAGACGGCACGCCGCCGGGCAATGCAGAACGCCACCACGCCCACCGCGATCGCGCCGCCCATCACCAGCGCCAGCGAGGGATCCCAGCGCCCGGCAAGGTCGAGGAATCCGAGCACCTTCTCTGGATTGGCCATGCCGGCCAGGATCAGCCCGAGGCCGAATACCAGGCCAGAGGCCAGCGAGATCAGCAAGGAAGAAAGGCGGTTCATGTCGCTCCTCATGCGCCGAGCAAGTGCCGTGCGACAAAGACCGTCGCAAAACCGGCCCCCATAAAGGCCGCTGTGGCCGCCAGCGAGCGTGGCGAGAGCCGCGATAGCCCGCAAACGCCATGCCCACTGGTGCAGCCCGCGCCGTAGCGGGTACCCAATCCCACCAGCAAGCCGGCGACGGCCAGCAGGCCGGCGCCGGCATGGACCCGAATCTCCGGCAGCGCGCCGAACAGGCGCCAGAGCAGCGGTGCCGCCAGCAGGCCAAGCACAAAGGCGATACGCCAGCCGGCTTCCGCGCGCGTTGGCCGCAGCAAGCCACCAATGATGCCGCTGATGCCCGCGATGCGCCCGTTGAGCAGCACGAGCGCGGCGGCGGCCAGTCCAATCAGCAGGCCCCCGCCCAGCGCGGACCAGGGCGTGAAGTGTGTCCAGTCAATGATCATGGCCAGTGGCTCCTTCATTCAGTGGGGCAATACAGGGCGTAAAGCGTTTCGAGCACGGCCAGCACCCGCGCATCGGCAACCGCGTAGAAAATCCGCTTGCCGTCGCGCCGCGTGTTGACCAGCCCTTCCGCGCGCAGCACACCGAGTTGTTGCGACAAGGTGGGTTGGTGGATGCCGAGCAGCGCTTCGAGCTCGCCCACCGACATCTCGCCCTGGCTGAGCTGGCAAAGCAGCAGCAGCCTGTCTTCATTGGCGAGGGCGCGCAACATGGCGGTGGCGTCGCCCGCGGCGGCGCGCATCGCGTCCAGGCTCAGGGAGGGAGAAGCCGCTTGCATGGGTTCGGCAAAGGCCGGGCGAGACCCCGGCCTGCTAATCAATATACGGTCGAATATTATATCAAAAAGTATATTGATTCCAGTCCAGGCCGACCTTCAATGCGACATCAACACCGGAATGCCGGCGTGGCGCATCAGGGTGCGGGTGGTGCCGCCAGTGACCAGTTCACGCAACCGGGCGTGCCCATAACCACCCGCCACCAGCAGGTCGGCCTGCAAGTGCCGCACCGCATCGAGCAATAGCTCGCCGATCCCGTGGCTGCCTTGCACGGCGTGCATGACGCTGGTGACGCCCTGGCGCGCCAGGTGATCGCGCAGGCCGGCGTGCGCGCCGGGCACATCGGGCATGCCGTGGGCCGCCGAGCCGTCATGCGTGCTGGACGCCGCCACCACGGTGACACGCTTGGCCAGGCGCAGCAGGGGCATCGCATCGGCCACGGCCCGGGCGGCTTCCCGCCCACCATCCCATGCAATGGCCACATGCTCGCAGGGCAAATGCCGCACGCCCGGCGGCACCAGCAGCACCGGGCGGCCAGTGTTGAGCAACACATATTCCGGGGTCTGCGCCACCAGCACGGGAATGGTTTCCGGCCCGGGCAGGCGGGCCAGGACGACCACGTCCGCCACCCGCCCTTGCTGGACCAGCGCCCAGCCCACGTCGTCCTCGATGACCCGGTGGGTGAAACCCACGCCGGGCGCCGCTTCGCGCATGGCCCGATGAAATGCAGCGCTGGCTTCGGCGCCCTGCGCCAGCAACTGGCGCCGGGCCAGTTCCGCGTAGTATCCCGCCTCGTCGCCCGCGCCCCGGAACGGCTCCAGCCGCATGCCGGTGGCCGTCACCCCGATCACATGGCCGGCCGAGCGCTGCGCCAGTTCCGCAGCCAGGTTGACGCGATCCGCACAGCCGGGATCCGCTCCGAGTTCGACCAGCACGGTCTTGAAATCCATGATGTTTTCCCTCCGGTCTGGAGACCCCTGCACACGGTTGCAGGCGTTTTTTGCGACTATCCGAAAATGGACTCTACTCCGTGCGCGGAGCAGCGCAAGCGGGCAATGCGGGCGAATTGCGGCAGATCAATGCCGAGAGCCTGCCCCGCGCGGCCGGCGCGCGGAGCTACGCAAGCGGCGGCAGATCGAGCTGGCTGGCCATTGGCGCCAGCGCACGGATCAGCATGATGCTCATATCAGTGAACGCCAGCGTGCAACTGGCCAGCGTGCCACACCAGTGCGCATCGGCCAGCGTCAGGTTCTCCCAGACCTCGACCGGATGCTCGGGCGGCACGCCCTGCGCCACCAGCCAGGCGGCGATATCGCTGGGCATGAAATCCCATGGGCGCGGAATCACGATGGCGTTGCGCTGGTCCGCCAGCACGTGCACCAGATGGCGCTTGAACGGCTCCAGGTCTCCGCGCCGGTGAAAGGTCAGGAAGGTGGTCTCGTCAAAGCAAACCTTGCCGCGCGCGGCCAGCACCTGGGCCGAAGAGATGCCGGGCACGGTATCCACCGGATGGCCGCATGCCCGCTCGACCCGCTCCAGGTACTGGAATCCGCTGAAATGCATGTCGCCCATGAACAGCACCACGCAGCGCCGGCCGCCATGGTGCTCGGCGGCAACCCAGGCGAGCCGCTCCACCTGGTCCTGGTATCCCATGGTGACCACCCGGGCCGCCGCCGGCACCAGCGGCCGGATGACGTCGATGACCGTGTCGAAGCCGGCCACGATGTCGGCGCCACGGATCAGGTCCGCCACGCCGTGGGTCAGGAAGTCGAGGTGCCCGGGGCCAACGCCGGCGCAGATGATCATGAAGAGTCCCGCTTCGATCGATGCAAATGGGGACGGCGCGCGCATCGCCCCGTCAAGACAGGGCGCGATTATGCCAAGCCATCGGCGCGCGAGGCGGGCGCCGGGGGCCGCCTCGCGCAAAAAAAAGTACTTCAGGATCCAGCCATGGATGCCGATACCTGCTTCAGAGCCGAGTCAATGTCCCGCGAGCCCTACCGGGCAAGGCAGGCATTCTCGGTCGTTAGCGACGTTTACCTCACTCATGCCAGATAGAGACAAAGCGCTCAGCATAGCCGACCCCCATCAGTTGTTCCGCAATTCGCTCGAGCAAGCCACCGACGCCGTCTTCATCCTGAACGCGGACAACAAGGTGATCTTCCTGAACGCTGCTGCGGAGGCACTCTATGGCGCATCCCGTACGCAGGTCTTCGGCATGAACGTCGAGGCGCTCGTGCAAAAGCTGCCGGATGCCGACGCGAAGCGCGCCCAGCCCTTGCCCGCCGTCCAGATCCTGAGGCCGGATGGTGAACTTCGCTTTGGCCATGTCGCGGAATCCAGCACCCGCCTGGGCGACGTTACGCTGCGCACGCTGCTGGTCAAGGTGCCCAGCCACCAGGATGCCAGCCGCGACGATCACCCGCTGCTATCCGTCATTGCCGACGAGATCGACAGCGCCGTGCTGGTGGTCGATGCCGACTGGCACATCGTGTACGCCAACGCCGGGCTCACGCGCATGCTGGGCTACAAGCCCAGCGAGCTGACCGGCAAGACCCCGCGCGAGATACTGGCCGGCGAGTTCACCGATCCCGGCGTGATGCAACGCTTGCATGCCCAGCGCTCATCCCCGGGCGGCGAGCGCCACGAGGCCCTGGTGTATGCGCGCAACGGCAGCGCGCTGTGGGTCTGCGCCACCGTCCGCCATCTGGTCAGCGCGACTGGCGACCGGCATCACGCCATCGTCATCCTGTCCGACATCACCCAGCAGCGGACCTACGAGATGCTGCAGCGAAAGGTCCTGCAAGCCATGGTGATGGAGCAGCCGCTGCCCGCCGTGATGGAGTTGATCTGCGAAGAAGTACAACGGGTGGCACCCTCCGTGATCGCGTCCGTGCTGCGGGTGGACGCCGACGGGCGCATGCACCCGCTGGCCGCGCCCGGCCTGCCGCCCGAGTATTCGGCCGCGCTGGACAGCCTGATCATCGGGCCGTCCGTGGGCTCCTGCGGCACGGCCGCCTGGCTGGGCGAGCCGGTGGTGGTCAGCGATATCGCCAACGATCCGCTTTGGGCGGATTTTCGCGATCTTGCCCTGCCCCTCGGCCTGGCGGCATGCTGGTCCTATCCGATCAAGGCCAGCGATGGCCGCGTGCTTGCCACGCTGGCCTTCTACTGCCGCACCGTCCGCCGGCCCGACGCCTTCCATCAGCAGCTGGCCGAGGTATGCGCCTCGCTGTGCAAGCTCGCGTTCGAGCGCGAGGAAGCCGCCGAGCGCATCCTGCAGCTCGACCACTACGACTCGCTGACCGGCTTGCCCAACCGCAGCCTGCTGCAGATGCAAGCCAGCACCCTGCTGCTCGCGGCGCGCTCGGCCGGCACCACGCTCAGCGTGCTGTTCGTCGACCTGGACCGCTTCAAGCATATCAACGACTCGCTCGGCCACGTCGGCGGCGACAAGCTGCTGCGCGAGGTTGCGCAACGCCTTAGCGCGCACGCCGGGGATACCGCGCTGGTGGCGCGGCTGTCGGGCGACGAATTCGCACTGGTGCTGCCCGACAGCGACCGCACCCAGACCATTGCGGCGGGCAAGCGCATCCTGGCCGCGCTGCGCCAGCCGCTGCGCATCGACCACGCCAGCATTGCCCCCTCGGCCAGCATCGGCATCAGCATGTTCCCGGCCGACGGCGATGCGCTGGACTACCTGCTGCACTGCGCCGAGATGGCCATGTACGACGCCAAGGCCGCCGGGCGCAACCTGTTCCGCTTCTTCAGCATCGAGATGAACTGGGCCGCCCAGGAGCGCCTGGCGCTGGAGTCCGCGCTGCGCGACGCCCTGCTGGCCGAGGAGCTTCACCTCAACTTCCAGCCTCAGGTGTTCCTGCGCGATGGGCGCCTCTATGGCCTGGAGGTGCTGGTGCGCTGGCACCACCCGCACTTCGGGATGGTGTCGCCGGACCGCTTCGTGCCACTGGCCGAAGACAGCGGCCTGATCGGCACGCTGGATCGCTGGGTGCTGGAGCAATCGTGCGCGCAGCTAGCTGCCTGGCGCCGGGAAGGGCTTTCCGTACCCACGATCTCCGTCAATATCTCGCCCGCCAGCTTCCGCGACCCGGGGCTGCCTGCGCAAGTGGCCGAGACCCTGGCCCGCCATGGGCTGCCCGCCCAGGCGCTGGTGCTGGAAATGACCGAAGGACTGCTGATGGAAGACGACGCGGGCCTCGCCGCCACCGTTGCCGCCATCCACGCGCAGGGCGTGCGCTTGTCCATGGACGACTTCGGCACGGGATATTCCAGCCTGGGGTACCTCAGGCAATTGCCCGTGCACCAGCTCAAGCTGGACAAGAGCTTTGTGATCGACCTGGAGAGCGATGCCGCCGCCCGCGAGCTGGCCAGCGCCGTCATCCGCATTGGCGACAGCCTGAAGCTCGCGGTGATCGCCGAAGGCGTGGAAAACGAAGCCCAGCGGCGCTTCCTGCTATCGCAGGGATGCCATATGGGGCAAGGCTACCTGTTCTCGCGCCCGCTGGATGCCCTGGCGGTGGCGAAATGGATCGCCGCGCCGCAGGCGGTTGAGCGGCAGCCGGCGGAACATGGGGAGCGACATTCACGGCGCTGAAGGAAGAAGCGGGGCAGCGCCCCGCTCCCGACCTACCGCAAGCGGACCCGTCAATCGAAAGCCAGGCTGACGGATTTGGTCTGCAAGTAGGCGCCTAGCCCCTCGCTGCCCCCTTCGGACCCATAGCCGCTGTCCTTGACGCCGCCAAACGGCGTTTCGGCCACAGCCACGCGTGCCGTATTGACGCCCACCATGCCGGCCTCCAGCGCCTGCGCAGCCCGATGYGCGGTCTTCAGCGAACGCGTGAACACATAGGACGCCAGCCCGAACGGCACACTGTTGGCCAGCGTGATCGCCTCGTCGAAGCTAGCAAAACGCTGGCAAGCCGCCACCGGGCCGAACGGCTCCTCTTGCAGGATGCGGGCCGTCGTGCCACCCACGCCATGCAACACGGTCGGCGCAAAGTAAAAACCATCCCCGGCAGGCAAGCTCCCGGCCGGGCACACCTCGGCGCCCTGCGCCAGCGCGTCATCGACCAGCGCCTGCAATTGCGCGGCGCGGCGCGCATTCGCCAGTGGCCCCATCTGCGTGGCACCGTCCGAGCCAGCGCCAACGCGCAGCCCGTGCGCATAGGCCGAGAGCCGCAGGACGAAAGCCTCGTACGCCGGTGCCTCCACCAGAAAACGCGTGGGCGCGGTGCAGACCTGCCCGGCATTGCGGAATTTTGCGCTGCCTGCCTGCGCCACCGCCAGGTCGAGATCGGCGTCGGCGAACACTAGCACCGGCGCCTGTCCGCCGAGCTCCAGCGTGGCCGGGATGTTGCGCTGTGCGGCCTGGGCCGCCAGCAGCCGCCCGACGGCGGTTGAGCCGGTGAACGACATCTTGCGGATCGCGGGCGAGGCCAGCAGGCGCGAGGCGATGGCGGGCGCATCGCCACAAACCACGTTGAGCACGCCGTCGGGCAGCCCGGCGTCCTGCAAGGCGCGTGCAATCGCCAGCGTGGACAGCGGGGTTTCTTCCGCCGGCTTGATCACGCAGGTGCAACCCGCGGCAAGCGCGCCCGCGATCTTGCGCATCGGCGTGAGGGCCGGGAAATTCCATGGCGCGAAGGCGGCCACAGGCCCGATGGGCTCGCGCGTGACCATCTGGCTCAGGCCGCTGGCGCGGGCCGGCACGATGCGCCCGTAAGCCCGCAAGCCCTCCTCCGCGTACCACGCCAGCACTTCGATGGCGCCGCGCCACTCAGCCCTGGCCTCCGCCAGCGGCTTGCCCTGTTCGCGCGTGAGCGTGACGGCGAGGGACTCGGCCTGCGCGCGCAGCAGGTCCGCCGCCGTACGCAGGATCACCGCGCGGTCCTGCGCGCTACGACTCTTCCAGCCGGCAAACGCACCCGCGGCTGCCGCAGCTGCGCGGTCCACCTGCGCGCCCGAGGCCCCGGCGAATTCATTGAACACGTTGCCGCTGGCAGGATCCGTCAGCACAAAGCCACCGGCTTCGCCGCGCACCCATTCACCGGCGATCAGCATTGGCACCCCGGCCGCTGCCCGGTCCTTTGTCATTGCATCCATGGACATCTCCCCGCTTACAGGGCCTTGAGCACGTCGCCCAGCGTGGAGAACAGAGTGTCGATCTGTGCCTCCTCGATGACCAGCGGCGGCGACAGCACCATGATGTCGCCCGAGGCGCGGATCAGGCAGTTCTTGTCCAGGCAAGCCAAGTGCGCTGCATAGCCACGCTGCCCGGGCTGGCCGGCCAGCGGCGCCAGCTCAACCGCCGCCAGCAGGCCAATATTGCGGATATCCACCACATGCGGCAGCCCCTTGAGGCTGTGCGCCGCGTCGGCCCAGCGCTCGGACAGCTCGGCGGCGCGGGTGAAAAGCCCCTCGCGGCGATAGATGCCTAGTGCCGCCAGCCCCGCCGCGCAAGCCATTGGATGGCCGGAATAGGTATAGCCATGGGGCAGCTCGATGCTGCCGGCCGGGCCGTGCATGAAGGCGTCGTACACATGGCTGCGCACTAGCGTGGCGCCCATCGGCACCGCGCCATTGGTCAGGCCCTTGGCACTGGTCAGGATATCGGGCACCACGCCGAAGGTCTCGGACGCGAAGGCCGCGCCAACCCGGCCAAAGCCAGAGATGACCTCATCGAAAATCAGCAGGATGCCGTGCTTGTCGCAGATGCTGCGCAGCCGCTGCAGATAGCCGACGGGTGGCACCAGCACACCGGTGGAGCCCGACACCGGCTCAACAATGACCGCGGCGATGGTGGACGCATCGTGCAGCGCCACGATGCGTTCGAGCTCATCGGCCAGGTGGGCGCCCCACTCGGGCTGCCCGCGCGAGTAGCCCATTGCCTCGCGGTTGTAGGTATGCGGCAGGTGGTCGACCCACGGCAGCAAATTGCCGTAGGGCTTGCGATGGCCGGCGATGCCGGACACCGACAGCCCGCCGAACCCCACCCCATGGTAGGCACGCTCGCGGCCGATCAGGCGCACGCGCTGCGGCTCGCCCCGAGCACGGTGATAAGCCAGCGCGATCTTCAGCGCCGAGTCCACCGCCTCCGAGCCGGAGTTGGAGAAAAACACATTGGAGAAGCCCGCCGGCGCTTCGGCGATCAAGGCCTCCGCAAATTCAAAGGCCAGCGGGTGGCTCATCTGGAACGACGGCGCATAGTCCAGCCGGTACGCGGTGCGGGCGATGGCATCGACGATCTCGGTGCGACGGTGGCCGGCGTTTACGCACCACAGCCCCGCGATGCCGTCCAGCACGCGGCTGCCGTCGGGGCGGATGTAATACATGCCGTCGGCCTCGGAGAACAGCTGGGGCTGCTGCTTGAAGCGGCGGTTGGCGGTAAAGGGCATCCAGTAGGCGTCCAGCGAGCCACTGGGAGAACGACCGGGCTGGGCGGCGGCCGTGGCAGGAAGGGAATCGGGCAATACGGTCTGAGCGGACATGGGCGGCGTCTGGGTGGGCGACAGAAGAAAAAGAAGAAAAGGAGGATCCAACCTGAGGAACAACGTGCCGCCCATTTTGTACTAAACGAGTATAAAGTGCAATTTGGATTCACAAAGTCTGTGCGTGCGCACCACCGCCGGCACCAACAGCGCGCACGGACGAACGCCACCGCACCGCACTGACGGGCGGTGGAGGTGGCGGCAATCGGGGAAGAAAAGAAACGCTAGCTAAGGTCGCGCGCGGTGACCAGGTGGCGGCGCATCAGGGCGGCGGCCCATTCGCGGTCGCCCAGCGCCAGCGCATCGAGAATCTGCAAATGCTCCTGGCAGGCTTCGATCAGATTGATCTGGCGATAGAAGGCCGCGTGCTCCTCCAGGCGGCGCAACTGGGTCTGCTGCTGCACCGCCTGGAGAATGAAGCGATTGCCGGAAAAACGCGCCAGCATCTCGTGAAAGGAGGTGTTGAGCGAGAAGAACTCACCCGGGGAAAGATTGGTGTACCCCTGGTCGATCACCTGCTCATACGCCTTGCGGCATCGATCCATCTGCACCGCGTCGACCGCAAAGGTGGGCTCCAGCAAGCCTGCACACTCCACGATCATGCGAAAACGGTAGCTCTCGGCCAGCGCCTCCGGCGTCTCCAGCGACGGCAGGAAGCGCCAGCCATGGCCGGCGCGCTTCTCCACCAGGCCATCGGCCATCATACGCATCAGCGTCTTGGTCAGCAGGCTGCGCGACACCGGATAGGTGCGCAGCAGGTCGATCTCGGTCAGGGTATCCGGCAACAGCTTGCGCGCCCGCCCATCCACCAGCTGGCGATACAACTCATCGCCGCCCATTCCCGACTCGCCAAAGTCAGGCACCTCCATTCCTTCGGCCTTGGCCTCGACAAAGTAGCCGCTGTTGGCCCGATAGGCGATCAGGCCGCGCTCGGCCAGCAGCCGCAACGCGGCCCGCACCGGTGTGCGGGACACCTCGAACTGGGCGGCGAGCGTTTCCTCGGCCAGGTGCGCGCCGGGCTGGAGCTCGCCCTCCACCACCTGGCGCGCGATGCGGCGCGCTAGATCGATTTGCAGCGGCGAGACGCGCACGGGCGCCGACCGTTTCCTGGAAGCTGGCATTGGCGGGGATATGGAATAAGTCCTGGCGGAACTCCGCGGGCAGGGTGCGGCGCATCCGCCGCAAGACGGCGGGACAAGAGCCGCGATGGTATCCCTGAAAACGGGTCGGCGCAAATAATCGGAATGTCACATTGCACTTCATATTAATTTAGTACAAAATATTTCCCACCGTACCACCACACATGCCGGAGCCTTGCCGATGTCGTTGCCCCAAGAATCGTCTTTCCCGTTGGTTGAGTTGCATGGCAGTCCGTTCGAGCGGGGCCGGCAGCACGGCGCCGCAGTACCGGACCGGGTTGCCCGCAGCGTCGCGCTGTACCGCACGCAGCTGGAGCGCCGCGGCGTCGGCGCCGAACGCCTCAAGGCGCTGGCCATGGCAATGGCCCCGGCCATCACCCGCTACGACCCCGATTACTTCGAAGAAATGAAGGGCATCGCCGCCGGCGCACAGGTTGCGCTGGAAGACATCATCGTCATCAACTGCCGCACCGAAATGATGTTCGGCCACGCCGAGCTGAAGCCGGCCAGCGACGAGCCGGACGATGGCTGCACCGGCCTCGTTGTCCTGCCCGAAGCCTCAGCCAATGGCCGCCTGCTGCACGCGCACAACTGGGACTGGCGCGAGGAATGCGTCGACACCGGCATCGTGGTGCGCATGGCGCGCGACAACGGACCGGACCTGCTGATGTTTACCGAAGCGGGCAGCCTGGCTCGGCTAGGCATGAACAGCGCCGGCGTATCCTTGACCGGCAACTTCCTGAGCTCCAACCTCGACTACAAGCGCCCCGCCGACGTGCCGCTGGTGCTGGTGCGCCGCAAGATGCTGGAAGCCGACAACGTCTGCAACGCCATGAAGGTGCTGTGGACCTCCACCCGTTTCTGCTCCAACAACCTGATGCTGGCGCAGGCGGAGGGCGAAGCGGTCGACCTGGAATGCGCGCCCGACGAGATCTTCTGGATCACCCCGCAGAACGGCGTGCTGGTCCACGCCAACCACTGGATGTGCCCGGTGGCGCGCACCAAGCTGCAGGACAAGGGCCTGGCCGCAAACCCCGACTCCATCTACCGCCAGCGCCGCACCGAAGCCGCGCTCGCCCGCGCGGCCGGCCGCATCGACTGGGACATCATCAAGGCCGCGCTGGCCGATGATCTGCCCAAGCCCGACGGCGTGCTGCGCTCGCCCAAGCCGGCCAGCTTCGCCAGCATCTCCGCGACCGTGGCCACCACCTTGATGGAGCCGGCCTCGGGCGTCATGTGGATTGCGCGCAAGCCTTACGAATCGCGCCGCTTCGTCGAATACCGCCTATAAGAACGGCCACCCCAAGTGGAGGAGAGACCATGACGAAGATCACGATGATTGCCCGCCGGCTCGCGCTTGTGTTTATGCTGGTAGCTGCCGGCGCAGCAGCAACAGCAAGCGCCGCGCCACTGCCGGAGATCCGCTATGCGGACGGCGCCGGGACCGCCACCTCGATGCCCGGCAACCGGGCCCGCAACACCTCGACGGACAACATCCTGCTGCACGTGGTGGAGTCGTTGGTGGCGCTGCGCGCCGACATGAGCGTGGGGCCCATGCTGGCCGACAGCTGGGCCGTGTCCCGCGACGCACGAACGTATACGTTCAAGCTGCGCCCGGGCGCCACCTTCCACAATGGCGCGCCAGTCACGTCCGCCGAGGTGAAGTGGAGCTACAACTTTCTGATGAACCCCAAGTCGGAGTGGATGTGCCGCAACCTCTATGACGGCGCGAAGGGGCCGAAGGTGATCGCCGTCGACACGCCCACGCCGGATACCGTGGTGTTCCGGCTGGAGGAACCCTACGCCCTGTTCCTCGACCAGATGGCCAGCGTGCAATGCCCGCTGGCGGTGCTGCATCCGAGCAGCGTCGACGCCCAAGGCGCATGGCTCAAGCCGGTGGCAACCGGCCCCTACCTGTTCTCCGACTGGAAGAAAGGGCAATCGGTGCTACTGACCCGCTTCGACGGCTACAAGCCGCGCCCCGAGCCGCTCGACGGCATGGTGGGCAACAAGCAGGCGCTGGCCAACCTGCGCTTTGTCGTGATCCCCGACGCAGCGGCGCAAAAAGCCGCACTGATGGCGGGCCAGGTCGATATCATCAACGCCGACGAAGACAACCTGCCGCCCAAGGACCCGCGCTGGAACGTGGTAGTTGAGCAAGGGCTGGATACCGTGAACCTGCTCATGCAGGGTACCGATCCCTTGCTCAAGGACGTGCGCATGCGCCGTGCCATCGCGCTGGCGCTGGACCTGCCAGCCATCACCAAGGCGCTCAACAATGGACTGACGCAGTACAACCCGTCGCTGGTCCCCGCCGCAAGCCGTTACTACTCTGCGGCCGAGAGGCGTGGCTACGCCCGGAACCTCGCCGAGGCCAAGACGTTGATGGACGCTGCCTGCTACAAAGCCGAAGTGATCAAGATCCAGGCCAACAAGCGCTACCCGTACATGTACCGGCTGGCGGTGGTGACGCAATCGCTGCTCTCCAAAGCGGGCATCAAGACTGAGCTGGAGATGCTGGAGTGGGCCACGCAGGTGTCCAATTTCCGCGAAGGCAAGTTCCAGCTGATGGCGTTCGGCTACTCGGCCCGTACCGAGCCCGCCCTGCTCTATCGCGACGTGCTGGGCAACAAGAGCAAGACGCCGATGGCGCAGTGGGAAAACCCCGAGGCGCTCACGCTGCTGGACAGCATCGAGGGCAACCCGGACGAAGCCGTGCGCAGGCAAACCTTCGAGAAACTGCACGACATGATGATTGCCGACGTGCCGATGGCGATGGTCTACAACAAGCCCGGCATGGTCGTGGTCAGCCGCAACGTGACCGGTTTCAAGGGCTGGCCGCTGCGCAAGCCCCGTCTGTTCAACCTCACCAAGCACTGAGCGCGCCATGTTGTCCTACATGCTCAAGCGGATCGGCACTGCCATCCCCACCGTGCTGATAGTCTCGCTGCTGGTGTTCGGCATGATCCGCGCCATTCCCGGCGATCCGGCCACCCTGATGCTCGGCGATATCGATAATCCGCAGGTGCTGGCCGAGGTGCGCGCCTCGCTCGGCCTGGACCGCCCGCTGCCGCAGCAGTACGCGATCTGGGCCGCCCGCGCGCTGCATGGCGACCTGGGCATGTCGATTGCCCGTAAGGAACCGGTGCGGGACCTGATCCTGTCGCACTTCCCGGTGACCGCGCAGATCGTGCTGGCCGCCACGGCGCTGGCCTGCCTGGTCGCGGTGCCGGCCGGGCTGTTCTCCGCGTGGCGGCAGAACAAGGCGTCGGACGTGGCCATAGTCTCGTCGTCGATCCTGCTGGTGTCGATGCCGAGCTTCTGGATCGGCATCCTGCTGATCTGGCTGTTCGGGGTGAAGCTCAACTGGCTGCCCACCTATGGCTTCGAGTCGATTGCCGAGTCCGGCTTCGGCGCGGCGCGCTACCTTGTGCTGCCGGTGATCGCCGTGGCGCTGACCGAGATCGCCGCAATCACGCGCATGATGCGCGCCAGCACGATTGAAGTGCTGCGCCTGGAATACGTGGCCCACGCGCGCGCCAAGGGTCTGCCAGAGCGCCGCGTGCTGTTGCGCCACGCGCTGCCCAACGCCTTTGGCCCGACGTTGACGGTGATCGGCCTGATCCTCGGCCACTTGCTCTCGGGCGCGGCGGTGATCGAGACCGTGTTTACCGTGCCCGGCATCGGGCGGCTGCTGATCGAGAGCATCTACGCCCGCGACTATCCCGTGGTGCAGGGTTGCCTGCTGTTTATCGCGCTGCTCTATGTCGCCGTCAACCTGGTGGTAGACCTGCTCTATCCGCTGTTCGACCCACGCATCAAGCTGTAGAACGCCATGTCGAAACTCAAATACACCAATGCCGTGCTGGGCGCAGTGCTGATGGCACTGGTGCTCCTGCTGGCCATCGCGGGCTTGATCCATACGCCCTATGACCCCATCGATGGCGACCTGCTCGCCCGCTTTGCGCCGCCCACCGCGGAACACTGGTTCGGCACCGACGATTTCGGTCGGGACGTGCTGTCACGCGTGATGGCCGGCGCCGCGGTAAGCGTGACGGTCAGCCTTTGCTCGGTGCTGTTCGCGCTGGCCGCGGGCACCGTCATCGGCGTGCTGTGCGGCTACCTCGGCGGCTGGTGGGACCGCGGCATCATGGTCTTCATCGAATCGTTGATGGCCTTTCCCGGCCTGCTGCTTGCACTTGGCATCATGACCATCCTCGGCCCCTCCAAATGGGGCGTGGTGCTGGCACTTGGCCTTGCGTACACTCCTTCGGTCACGCGAATCGCGCGCGGCGCGGTGCTCTCGCTGCGCCAGCGCGATTTCGTCGTGGCCTCGCAAGCCATGGGCAACAGCGGCGCCTGGACCGTGATGCGGCACATCCTGCCCAATTGCGTAGCGCCGCTGATCGTGTTCTCCACCTCCTTGTTCGGCTCGGCGCTGCTGGCCGAGAGCGCCCTGAGCTTTCTTGGCCTGGGCGTGCCGCCACCGGCGCCCACCTGGGGCGGCATGCTGGCGGAGAGCCGCAGCGCCATGGACCAGGCCATCTGGCTTGCAGCGTTTCCCGGCGGCATGATCTCGCTCGCGCTGCTTGGCATCAACTTGTTCGGCGACGCGGTGCGCGACATGCTCGACCCGCGCATGAAGGGAGCTTCGGCATGACCGCGATGGCAGACACCAACGCAAATGCGCCGCTGCTGAGCGTGCGCAACCTCAGCATTGCCTTCCCCGGCGCCAGGCACATGCTTAACACCGTGGTCGACACAATCTCCTTCGACCTGTGCGCCGGCGAATCGCTGGCCGTGGTGGGCGAGTCCGGCAGCGGCAAGACCATGATTGGCAAGGCGCTGCTGGGGCTGTTACCCGACGCCGCCCGCATCACCGGCGGCAGCGCCAGCTTTCAGGGCCGCGACCTGCTGGCCCAGCCGGCGCAGGACTGGCTGGCCACGCGCGGCACGCAGATCGGCATGGTGTTCCAGGAGCCCATGGTCTCGCTCAACCCAGCCTTTCGCATTGGCGACCAGTTGACCGAGGCGCTGGTGCTCAGGCGCGGCCTGCGCCACGATGAGGCGCGCGATAAGGCCATCGCCATGCTGGAGCGCGTCAAGGTGCACAACGCCGGCGCGGCGATGCAGCGCTACCCGCACGAGTTCTCCGGCGGCATGCGCCAGCGCATCCTGCTGGCCGCGGTGATGCTGCTCAAGCCCAAGCTGCTGATTGCCGATGAACCCACCACCGCGCTCGATTGCGTGGTGCAAAAGGAAGTACTCGAGCTGATGATGGAACTGACGCGGGCCGAGGGCACGGCTCTGATCTTCATCAGCCATAACCTGGCACTCGTCGCAGCGTACACCCAGCGCGTGCTGGTGATGAAACGCGGGGAGGCAATGGAGACCGGCGCCGTGGCGGACGTGCTGTCGAGGCCAAGCCATCCGTATACCCTGAGCCTGCTGGATGCGCTGCCCAAGCGCGGCGACAAGCCTGCGCCGCCCGCCACGGCGATCGCTCCCATCCTGGAGGTGCGCGGGCTGGCGGTGGACTATCACGTTGCCGACGGCTGGTTCCGGCGCAAGGCCGTGCGCGCGGTCCACGACGCCAGCTTCCACCTCGCCCCCGGCGAGACCCTGGCCATCGTCGGCGAATCGGGCAGCGGCAAGACCACCATCATGAAGGCCATCCTGGGCCTGGCAGGCACGGCCGAAGGCGAAATCCTGCTGCACGGGCGCAATCTGGCCGGGGCCTCCCGCGCGGCGATGCAGGCCGCGCGCCATCGTGTGCAGATGGTGTTCCAGGACCCGTACTCGGCGCTAGACCCGCGCATGCGCATCGAGGCCATCGTGGGCGAGGGGCTGCACGCGGACCGGTCGGTGCCGCCGGCCGAGCGGCGTGAGCGGGTCCTGGTGGCGCTGGCCGATGTCGGCCTGGATGCGGGCTATGCCAGCCGTCATATCCATGAGCTCTCGGGCGGCCAGCGCCAGCGGGTGGCCATCGCCCGGGCGCTGGTGATGCGTCCGGATATCGTCATCGCGGACGAGCCCGTGTCGGCGCTCGATGTGACCGTGCAGAAGCAGGTGCTGGCCACGCTGACCAAGCTGCAGCGGCGGTATGGCTTTGCCTGCCTGCTAATCTCGCATGACCTGGGCGTGGTCGAGCAGGTGGCCGACCGCGTCATCGTGATGCTGCGCGGCCATGCGGTCGAGCAGGGCACGCGCGATGCCGTGTTCGACCGGCCCACGCACCCCTATACGCAACGGCTGTTGCAGGCGGTGCCGGAGCTGCGCGGCAGCCCCGAAGCGGGATTTCGCATCGAGACCCGCGCCGTACCGCCCAGCCCTGGCGGCCCACGGCGCTACTATGACCCCAGTGGCGATGCGCCGGCCTCCCGCCGGCTGGTAGCCGCATGTGCAGCGCCCCCCGCCCCGGCGGATGCCCGCTTCGCGCATCTGGTCGCGGTGGCGGCTTAAGGCCGGCACCGCCCGCTGGCTACCTGGCGGCGGCGCGCTTTTCCAGCAACGGCTGGCTCACGCCCTGCACGCCCACCAGCCCGAGCACGGTGGTTAGCCCGACCTGAGCGCCTTCCCAGGCGTTGGCCGGGTCGTACCATTCATCCCGGGCATGGAAGCCGCCGGTCTTGCCGCCGCTGCCGATGATGATGGCGGGAATGCCGAGCGACATCGGCACGTTGGCGTCGGTGCTGCCGCCGCGCAGGCTGGGCGTGCCCTTGCCGTGGCCCTTGATGGCGCGCACCGCCGCCTGCACGATGGTGGCGTCAGGCGGCGTGCGGCCCGCCGGACGGTCGCCGATCTGCTTGACCTGGTAGGTGATCTGGCTGGCAGCGTCGGCCGGATGCCAGCGGCGGTTTTCCTCGGCGACCCCGGCCTCGATGGCCGCCATGATCTGCTTCTCGGTTTCCAGCAGCGACGGCGTCGCGTTGGAGCGGATATCCACCGCCATGCGCGCATCGCCCGCAATCGCGTTGACCGACGTGCCGCCACCCACCGTGCCCACCGTGAACGTGGTCTTGGGATCCTCGGGCGGGCGCACGTCGCTCACCTTGGCAATGGCCCGTCCCATCGCGTGGATGGCGCTGGGCAGGCCGAAGGCGCCGAAGCTGTGGCCGCCCGGGCCGCGGAACGTCACCTCGTAGCGATGGCTGCCGGTGCCGAGCGACAGCACCCGGTCGCCCACGCCCGGCTCCAGCCCGACCATGCCGTCGATATCCGGGTGGTCGCGGAACACGGCCTTCATGCCGCGCAGGTTGCCCAGTTCTTCCTCGCCCACGTTGCCAACGAACACCAGGTCGCCCACGGTGCGCACCTGGTTGTCGTTGAGCACCTTGAGCCATGACAACAGGACTGTCAGCCCGCGCGTGTCATCCGAGATGCCTGGCGCATAGAGACGGCCATCGCGCGGCTTGACCGTGACATCGGTGCCTTCGGGAAACACCGTGTCCAGGTGCGCCGAGATCAGCAGCTTGGGGCCGTTCCCGCTGCCCTTGCGGATGCCAATGGCATTGCCCTCGGCATCGATATGCGCATCGGCAAGGCCAAGCGCCTTGAGCCGGGAGAGGAAATACTCGGCCCGTGCCTTCTCCTTGAACGGCGGCGCAGGGATTTCGGTCAACGCCTTGAGATCGCCCAACGAGCGCGCGTCATCCGCCTTCACGTCGGCCAGCACCTTCCTGACCAGCGGGGCGGCTTCGAGCGTGGCGTAGGTGCGCTCCACCGCAGGCGAGACCGTTGGCACGGGGATGGTCTGCGCAACGGCGTGGGTGCCTGCCAGGGCGAACGCCGCGAGCATCAGGGAAAACGGACGGAACGGGATGGCAACGGATTGGGAGTGTGCTTGCATGGTGGGGCGATGGCTCCGGAAAGGACATGGCAGCATGGCGAACGGCACAGGCATCGGGTGTGGCCGGGCGAAGCCATATTCTGCCAGCGAGGCGGGAGATGGTGGGCGGCAACAAGGGGGCTGCCTGGGGCATCCATGCGCCGGGCAAGGTAATTGGATTACCATTCAATACCTGGCGGCAGGCTGTGCCGTGCCAGTTGCCCGCCTTCCGGCTTGCCCGGTGTCCACGCTGCATAGAGGTTTTACCGAGGGTGATGTGGTAGAAGCAACGATTGAGATGTCCAGTCCGCACGGCCTGCAGGGCCGCAGGGCCACACGGCTGACCACCACGGCCAGTCAGTTCGAGTGCAACATCCGGCTGAGCAGCAACGACTGCACGGCGGACGCCAAGAATGTGTCCGAGGTCATGCGCTTGTCGGCGCGCGCCGGCCTGCGCTTGCGCATCCAGGCCAGCGGCGTGGATGAATCGGTGGCGCTGCGCGTCATCTGCGCCTTGCTGACCGACTAAGCGGCCGGCCCGGCAGTCAGCGACCATGCCCATCACCTACCTGCGCAACCTCACTGGACGGGTACGCAGCCCGCACGCCAACCGGCAGCTTGCCGGCTATCTCAGCTTTGTGGCCGGCGCCACCAACGCCGGCGGCTTCCTTGCCGTGCAGCAGTACACCTCCCACATGACGGGCATCGTCTCGGCCATGGCGGACCACCTGGCGCTGGGGCAGGTCGGGCTGATCCTGGAGGGCCTTGGCGCACTGCTGTCCTTCCTGGCGGGCGCGGCCACTTCCGCCGTGCTCATCAACTGGGCACGGCGTGAACACTTGAACAGCGAATATGCGTTGCCCCTGATGCTGGAGGCTCTCCTGTTGCTGTGCTTTGGCTTGCTCGGCGGCAACCTTGGCAATCACCAATGGCTGTTCATACCCGCCACGGTGATGGTGCTGTGCTTCATCATGGGCCTGCAAAACGCCATGATCACCAAGATTTCCCACGCTGAGATCCGCACCACCCACATCACCGGGATGGTGACCGATATCGGCATCGAGTTCGGCAAGCTGTTCTACTGGAACCTCGCCAAATCCGACGAGACCAAGCCGCCGGTGCTGGCCAACCGGTCCCGGCTGCGCATGCTGGCCATGCTGGTGGCGCTGTTTTTCTTCGGCGGCGTTGTCGGCGCGCTAGGTTTCAAGCATCTGGGATTCAGCGCCACGCTGGCGCTGGCGGCGTTGCTGCTGGTGCTGGCGTTCGTGCCGGTGATGGACGATGCGCGGGCACACGGCGCGCGGCTGGCCGCCTACGGGCGCAAATGGGCGCGCGAGGTATTGCGCGATGTCCATGCCCTGTGGCTGGCCGCGCGCGACCCGCGCACGCCGTGGTACGCAAAAGCCATGGCCCTGCTGGTGGCGGGCTACGCGCTGTCGCCGATCGACCTGATCCCCGACTTCATCCCGGTGCTCGGCTACCTGGACGACGTCGTGCTGGTGCCGCTCGGGGTCATGCTGGCCATCCGGATGATCCCGCCGGACCTCATGCGCGAGTACCGGGCCGCCGCCGTTGCGGCCGGGCAACGCCCAAGCAGCCGCGTGGCGGCCGCGGTCATCATCGCGCTATGGATTGGCGGCGCACTTGTGATGGCTGCGCTGCTCGCGCGCTATGTTCCGTGGCTCCGAAGCAACTGATTTGCAATTCCAGGCTCTCAAGGTACGCGCGGACACATTGGTTTGCATTTGGCACGGCCGGCGCTACCTACAATCGAATTGTCGGGAGGCACATCCCGCCCATCACCGAGCCAGCAACGCATCATGCAGGACCAAGCCTTATCCCCCACCGTGACCTGCCTGCAGGGCCTGCGCGATCTCGCGGCCCTGCTCACCGCGGGCTCCCTGCTCCAGTCCGCCACCTTGCAGGTCATTGCCGAGTACGAACGGCACGCCCGCACCTCCGAAGACGAATACTGCGCCCGACGACATAGTTGGGATTGACTTCGCCCCGGCAGCGCCGCTCAGTGCTTGCACGCCAGCGGCGAACGCACGCCGGCGTCGCGCACCAGTGGCAGGATGGTTGGCGCCAGCGATTTCAGCAACTGCACGGACAGCGCGCTGGTGAAGGCATAGCGCGCGGCGTAGGGCTCTTGCACATACGCCGTGACGTTGCCGAAGTAACGGTCGCCAAGGAAGAACACGAAGGTGGCCGAGCGGCTGACCACGCGCGAGGAAATCAGCCTGCCGCCTGGCCCGTAGACTTCGTAGCGATGATCGCCCGTGCCGGTCTTGCCGCCTGCCACGATGCCGCTGCCAGCCAGCGCGGACTTCAGCATTCCCGCCGTGCCCGAATCCACCACGCCGATCAGCGCGGCGCGCACCACCTCGGTGATATCCTCGCTCAGCAAGCGCGTGCCCTTCTGCCCCAACCCAAAATCCGTCGCGTACGGCGTGCCCGCCGCAAACTCCAGGCTGCGCAGCGCCGTGGCCTGCTGGCGCACGCCGTTGCCCTGCACGATGCCGACCAGCTCGGCCAGCGCGGCCGGCCGGTCCCCCGCCGCGCCGATTGCCGAAGCATAGGACGCCGTGATCGCGCTGAACGGATAGCCCAGGCGCTGCCACCGGTGCGCAATCTCAACAAAGGCCTGGCGCTCCAGCTGGCTGCGGATGCGGCGCGTCTGGCCGCCGGGATGGCGGGTCTTGAACAGCCAGGCATACACCTCCTGGCGTTGCGCGGTGCTGTCGCGCAAGGCTTCATCCAGGCTGGCATCGGGGCGCTGGCGCAGGTAATTGAGCAGCCATAGCTCGAGCGGGTGCACCCGCGCCAGGTAGCCCCGGTCATTGAGCGAAAAGCTGGTCGGTCCGTATTTGCTGTACAGCTTGGCCAGCTTCTCATCGGTCAGCCCCGCCTTGGGCAGGGTGGCGAGCATGACCTTGTTGAACTGCGCCGGATCGATGTCGGGATCGATGCTGCGCAGCGTCACCGCCAGCCCCACCGGCGAGAAATGGCGATTCTGGAGCACGCGCCTGGCCGCTTCCTGCTGGGTCATGCCGCGATATTTCCCATAGAAAGCACGCAGGTAGTCGCTGCCTTCCTTGTCGGCAAAGCGCACCAGGTAAGCACGGCGCTGCGGCGCTGCCGGATTGTTCAGCCAGTCGTCGGCATCGGGATGCAGGCGATAGGTTTCGTAGCGCACGATATCGCGCATCAGGCGGATAAAGACCAGGTTCACCGAGTGCTCGAACGCTTCGCGCACGGTCATGATCTTCATGTTCTCCCAGCGCTCGAAGTTGGTGAACGTCTGCAGCCCGCCCCCGGTAAAGAAGGCCTCTCCCGCGTTGCCGGAATAGCGGCGCAGCATGGCGGCTTCCAGCATGGCGCGGCGGCTCTTGTCGGGTGCGGCGAGCAGGTAGCCCACCACCCACTGGGTCAGCGCGTCCAGCTTGGCTGGCTTGATCTCGCGCAGCTCGGCGGCGGACATGCCGGCATATTTCTCGTGGAGCTCGGAGAGGATTTCCAGGTAGGACACCAGCGTGCGCAGCTTGGCGGTGGAGCCCAGGTTCAGCCGCGCGCCGCGGTTCAGGTCGAACGGCAGGTCGAGGTTGTCGGCCTGCACGCGCAGCAGGTTGGCGCCGTCCACCTTCTCGTAGAGCGTGAAGCTGATCGCCAGCTTGCCCGGGTCGTCGCCCTCGCGCAGCAGGTTGTGGCCGTACATCCCGAAGCCATGCGCGCCGTCACGCGTGCCCGCCCGCAGCAGCGCCTCGGTGACCACCCGTTGCAGGCCCGTGTTGATGGTGCTGTGGACAGTCAGGTCGAGCCGGTCCAGCTCGTAGCTGCTGCCAAGGTCAAGATAGCGCAGTAAATCGGTGCGCACCCCGCTGATGGCCTTGCGCGAGATAAATGACACCTCCGGCCGGTCCATCGCCGGGGGGGCCAGCGTCAAGGACTGGGCCAGCGAAGCGTCGCGCAGCCAGGGCGGGATGGCACCGGCGGCCGACAGCAAGCGGATGTAGCTGTCGGTCAGCTCCACCAGCGTGGCGGTATCGCGCCGCAGGAAATGCGATGGCCCGCGCTGCGCAATGATCAGCGAGAGCGCCTGCTTGAACACCCGCGCCTGCCGCTGGCCAAGCTCGCCCTCGCCCTGGCCCGCGCCGGGTCCCGGCCCGGCGGCGTTCGCCAGCAAGCGGTTGGCCTCGTCGAAGTCCTGCCCGTACCAGGCCCACAGGCCATCGCCCAGCCCGTTGACCTCGCCCACGCCGGCCCGGGCCGACAGTGGCACGGTGTTGAGGTAATCCAGCAGGATGCGCTCCCTGGCGGCCACGGTGTTCGGGCCGTCCAGGTAGGCGCGCATCGATGCGCTGGCCATCTGGCGTAGCTTTTCCTTGGGCGAACCGGTGCGGCCGGCGCGCGAATGCCGGTATTTCTCGATCTGGGTAGCGAGCGTGCTGCCGCCGGCGGCGTCGTGCTTCTCGTTGAAGAAGTGCACGCCCTGATCCAATGCGGCGCGCGTGAAGCGCCGCACATCCAGCGCGGGATTGCGCGTGGGAAATTCGGGATCAAGCAGGTCGCGGTTCTCGATGAAGAGCAGCGCGTTCACGAGCAAGACTGGAACGTCCTTGAAGCTGGCGTAGGTACGAGGCGCCGGGCGCCCGGCGCCAAATGGCAGGTCGTTGCAGTCAAGCAGGTCCAGGCCGGCCTGGGTCTTCTCGTGATAGGGCGCGAACAGGCCGGAGTCCGTCAGTTCAAGCATGCGGTCGGACCACTGCGCCTGGCGTTCGCGCCGAAAGCCCCGCGCTTCCAGCAATTCGGTGAACTGCGGCATCCGGCTATAGCCAAAGCGCAGGTCATAGGGGCCATCGTCCGGAAAGCGGATGCGCTCGCTTGGGCCGTCCTTTACCGCGAAGGCGACGTCTTTCGCCCGCCCGGCGAAGTAGCGCGCCTGCAGCCGCGAGGTGGCGAGTTCCTCGGCAACGACGGCGCAAAGGACGTAACCGCCCCCTACAAGCAGAGCCAATACCAGGAGCCTGGGCCAGACACGTCGACGCACGATTCAGGTCCATTTGCGAGGAAACCGGGGCTTTTCCCGGCGCGTCGGCCTATGCCGGGCGCCTGCTGGCAACGATGGCACTATTCCGCCACGCTCGTCACAACGTATACCCTAGTCTAATGGGGCCTAACGCACAAAGTGCGCGTGCGCCATCCCCGCGTTTTCCGCCATGTTCACGTCATTTCCTGCTGCGCGCCGGCGCTCCCGGCCCGCCTGGCCGCCTCCGCCTAGACGCTGAACGCCGCGATGGCCTGATTAAGCTGGCGCGCCTGGTCCTCCAGCGACGCGGCAGCGGCGGCGGCCTCCTCGACCAGCGCCGCGTTCTGCTGGGTGGACTGGTCCATCGACGCCACCGCCTGATTGACCTGCTCGATGCCGCTGCTCTGCTCGACCGAAGCCGCCGCAATCTCGCTCATGATGTCGGTCACCCGGCGGATCGCCGCAACCACCTCCTCCATGGTGCTGGCCGCGCGCCCGGCCTGGCCACTGCCCAAAGCCACATGCGCCAGCGACGTCTCGATCATGGACTTGATCTCGCGGGCCGCCCCGGCGCTGCGCTGGGCCAGGCCGCGCACTTCGCCGGCAACCACCGCGAACCCGCGCCCCTGCTCGCCGGCGCGGGCAGCTTCCACGGCGGCGTTGAGCGCCAGGATATTGGTCTGGAAGGCGATGCCGTCGACCACGCCGATGATCTCCGCGACCGTCCTGGCCGCCGTGCTGATATCGCCCATGGTGGCCAGCACATCGCCCACCACCGCACCGCCCTGGCTAGCCACCTCGACCGCGCTGACAGCAAGTTGGCTGGCCTGGCGCGCGTTGTCTGCGTTCTGGCGCACGGTGGAGGTCATCTGCTCCATGCTAGAGGCCGTTTCCTCGAGCGAGGCAGCCTGCGCTTCCGTGCGGCTGGACAAATCCGCGTTGCCCGCGGCGATCTGCCGCGTGGCCGACGTAATCGCATCCGAGCCCTGGCGCACCCGCCCCACGGTGAGCGCAAGGCTGGCCTGCATGCGCGCGAGGCCCTCCAGCAAGCGGCCCATTTCATCGCCGCGCGTTACCTGCACCGGGTGGCTCAGATCTCCGGCCGCGATGCGGTCGAATTGCGTCAGCGCCTGCTCCAGCGGGCCAACGATGGCACGCAGCAGGAACACCGCGCAGGCGGCCGCCACCAGCAGCGCCAGCAGGATCGCGGCAATCACGCCATTGCGAAAATGCAAGTACGCCACCTGCGACGCTTCGAAATTGCCCGCGGCCATCTTCATCTGGAACTGGCTCAGTTTCAGGCTGCTGTCGTTGGCGTCCCGAAACAGCCTGGACAGCTTGCCATCCATGATCTGGTCGGCCAGCGCGCGATCCTTGGCGCGCAGCGCGGTGATGATGGCGGCGATGCCTTCGCGGTTGGCGGCATCCCGCTTGGCCGACACGGCCACGGCGAGCCGGTCTTCCTCGCTGTCGCGCGGCAGGGCCATGAAGCGCTTCCAGGCCTCGTCCGAGCGTCGCGTGAGTTCTTCGGTGCGGTCCAGCAAGCCAGGGGCTTCCGGGCTGTCCGGGTACAGCATGGCGCGGTCCAGCGCGGTGCGCGCCCGGGTGAGGCTCAGGTCCGCCTCGCCCAGCGCCAGGGCAGAGGCAAGCTGGTTCGAGTAAGTGGATTCATGGGCGTCGTTGGCGGCGCGCAAGCCGAGCAAGCCGGCCACGCCCACACCAAGCGCGAGCAGGAACAACAGGGAAACGGTGGCAATGAGGCGGGCGCGGATGGTAAGGCTGGCAAGCATGGGAAAGAGGCCCGGAAAGTGAAAGGCGGAAATGGCGCGCTGGGCGGCAAACCTGTCTATCGGTGCGGTGCAGCAGCAACTTGAGGCCGCGCTATCGGCTGTGCGCAAAGCAGCACCTGAAGGGCAAATTCAGGCACCGCGATTGATTTTGCGCAAACTTTCATGCGTCCGCGCGCCGGCCTCGGTCAAGTCCGGCCAAAGCCGTCCGTTAGCCCAGTGATCTCAAACCCCTGTTCCAGACGATGATGAAAAACCTGAGCGTGCGCACTGCCCTGCTGGCAGTCCTGGTGACCTTTGCCTGCATGATCGTGTTCGGCGCGGGCGTTGGCGTGCTCGCGCTGCGCGCCGCGGACCAGGCGACCGGGCGCGTGGAGCAACTCTCCGCCAGCGCCCTGCTGCTCAACGATGCGTACAAGGACATGACCCGGGCACGCTCGGCGCTCGCGCGCGCCTACGCCTCGGCCCGCGAGGGCAGCACTGAAGTCAACACCAGCGCACTCGATGCCGCCGGCAAATCGCTCAAGCGCTCGGCCGAGGCGTTGCAGCGCTTCGAGGCCACGCCCGCCCAGGAAGGCCAGGACGACGCCCAGCGCCGACAGGTCGCGGATGCCGCGCGCCGGCATGCCGGCACGGTCGAGCGAGCCCTGGCCGCCTTGCGCGCGGGAGACCCCGCCACCTACGCGGCCATCAACGAGCGCGACATCACCGCCTCCGGGGCCGAGTATTCGGTGGGCGTCGAGCGCTTCCAGGAACAGGCGAGCCAGCTGACGCAGCAGGAAACCGAGACTAGCCGCTCGCGCTACCAATGGGTGGTGAGGCTCGTGGTGGTTGGTATCACCGCCGCGCTTGGCTTGATCGTCGCGGTGCACCTCGGGCTGCGCGCGGCCATCGTGGCGCCGCTGGCCACGGCCGCCGAGCACCTCGACCGCGTGGCGCAAGGCGACCTGAGCCATCCCACTACTGCCGCCGGCAATAACGAGGTAGGCCGCGTGCTGGCCGCCGTGGCACGCATGCAGGTGGCGCTCACGCGCACAGTCAGCCAGGTGCGCGCCAGCTCGGACTCGGTCAACATCGGCGCGCGCGAGATCGCGGCCGGCAATACCGACCTGTCCTCGCGCACCGAGCAGCAGTCCGCATCGCTCGAGCAAACCGCGGCCAGCATGGAGGAGCTCACCTCCACGGTGAGCAACAACACCGAGAGCGCGCGCCAGGCCAGCGCGCTGGCCGCCGAAGCGGCGCGGCTGGCCACGCGCGGCGGCGACGACGTGCGCGGCGTGGTCCAGACCATGGGCGACATCAGCAGCAGTTCGCAGCGGATCGCCGACATCATCGGCGTGATCGACGGCATTGCCTTCCAGACCAATATCCTGGCGCTCAACGCCGCCGTGGAAGCGGCGCGCGCGGGCGAGGCGGGCCGCGGCTTTGCCGTGGTAGCGGGCGAGGTGCGCGCACTGGCGCAGCGCAGCGCCAACGCGGCACGGGAGATCAAGTCGCTGATCGACGACTCGGCCAGCAAGGTGGGCGCCGGCAACGCGCTCGTCGCCCAGGCCGGCCAGACCATGAGCGAGACGGTGAACGCCGTGGGCCGCCTGGCGCGGATCATGGAAGACATCTCGTCGGCGTCGCTGGAACAAAGCGCCGGCATCGTGCAGGTGAGCCAGGCGGTGACACAGATGGAAGCCGTCACCCAGCAGAACGCGGCGCTGGTGGAACAGGCGGCCGCCGCGGCCGGATCGCTGGAAGCGCAGGCGCGCCAGCTTGCCGAGGCGGTGGGTGCCTTCCGGCTTGCGCCGGCAGCCTGAGGGACCGCAGCGTCCCCTTCCCCCAAAGCCAAGCTCAAGCCGACCTCAAGCCACCTTCACACGGCCGTGATACCGCGCTGCAAGGTGATCTTGAGCATGGAAAACACCTGCCGCGCCACCGGGTTGGCCGCATTGGGCCGCGCCCACAAGTAGTACGTCACATCGGGCAGGCGCGGCAGCCCGTCCTTGTCGCCCAGCACCCGCATGTCGGCACCCAGCAGGTCGATGCTGCGCGCCGTGATCCCCAGCCCGGCGCGGATCGCCGCCTTGATGCCGATCAGGCTCGGCGCGAAATACGCCGCGCGCCAGGGCACGCCGGCCTCCTTCAGTGCATCCAGCGCCAGTTTGCGAAACAGGCTGGGCTCGTCAGCCAGGATCAGCGGCACCGTGCTGCCGCTCTCATAGGCAAAATCCGCCGCGCAAACCCAGATCGTGGGCGAGGTGCGCAAGACCAGGCCGTCCAGGCTGGTGTCTTCCCGGGTGGAAACGGTCAGGTCGATCTCGCCCCGCCGCAACGATTCCATCAGGAAGGGGCTGCGCCCCACATGGATCTCCAGCCGCAGGGCAGGCGAGGCACGCGCGATATGCGACAGCAGCGGCGGCAGGATCGTGTCGGCCACATCGTGCGGCGCCCCGATCCGCAGCGAGCCTGTCAGGTCGCCCTCGCGCAGCACGCGCAGCGCCTCGTCGTTCAGGTTCAGCAATTGCCGCGCGTATTCCACCAGCTTGTTGCCGTGCCGCGTGAGCTGCTTGCCGCGCCCGTGCCGCTCGAACAGCACCAGCGCCACCTGCTCCTCCAGCCGCTGCATCTGCTGGGTGACGGCGGATTGGGTGCGGTGCAGCCGCTGCGCCGCGGCGGCAAAGGTACCGTGGTCGGCAATGGCCACCAAGGTGCGCAACAGGTCCAGATCGAGATTACGCATTCATTAGACTTGCTTAAGTATTTTCATGGGTGATTAAGTGGTTTCAGGTGCCAGCCTTCATTACAGTGAAACCATGCAAGGTGATGCACCACACCGCAAACCAAGAACCATCAAGACTCAGCAAGGATTCTAGAGACATGTCGATCGCACAACAACGCCAGGCCGCCGTCGGGGACACAATTCAATCGATCAAGGAAATCGTAGCCAGCGGCGGCGTCACCCGCGAATCGCTGGCCAGCGTGCTGGGCCAGGTCGAGCAGCTCGCGGCCATGCCGCACCTGTGGGCGCAGAGCGAATTCGCCCCACCGGAGGAAGGCGAGCGCCAGGCCCGCTACCTGATCGCAGAAGACCCCGACCAGACCTTCGCGTTGTACCTCAACGTGATGCGCCCCGGCAAGCGCATCCCCCCGCACGACCACACCACCTGGGCCTGCGTGGCCGGCGTGGTGGGCACCGAGTACAACGACGTCTACCTGCGCACCGACGATGGCAGCGAGCCGGGCGTCGGCACGCTGAAGCACTCGCACACGGTGGAAGTGGGCCCGGGGTCGGGCATCGCGCTGCTGCCCGACGACATCCACTCGGTGGAGATCCGCGGCGAATCCGTGATCCGCCACCTGCACATGTACGGCCGCGCGCTGGAAACCCTGACCGGGCGCACCGCCTACGACCTCGAGACCGGCCGCTGCCAGGCCATGAGCGTGGGCGTCAAGACGCGCCGCTAAACGGCACCCGGGAGGTGCAGCGCTAACCCGCCCTACCGCCAACACCCACCTCCCGGCTTCTGCCGAAGCCCATCTCCAACGCATTTCCAGTTGCCTCCCGCCCGCGTGCGGCCAGGAGGTCTGGCCCCCTTTTTGCCTGAACAAACGCATGCCCGCCATCCTGAACACGCCCGACACCCGCTACACCCAAGTCGACCCGGTCACCCTCAAGGGCTGGCTGCACGACCAGGACGAGATCGCCCTGCTCGATATCCGCGAGCATGGCCAATATGGCGAAGGCCATCCGTTCTACGCAGTGCCACTCCCCTTTAGCCGGCTGGAGCTGGATATCGGCCGCCTGGCCCCCAACACCGCGGCGCGCATCGTGCTGGCGGACGACGGCGACGGCGTGGCAGCGCGCGCCGCGCAGGCACTGGCCGCCCTCGGCTACACCCGCCTGATCGTGCTGGACGGCGGCGTGCCGGGCTGGCAGGCCGCCGGCTACGCCTTGTTCGCCGGCGTCAACGTGCCCTCCAAGACCTTCGGCGAGCTGGCCGAGCACCATTACGGCACGCCGCGCGTCTCGGCCGCGGAGCTGGCGGCCATGCAGGCAGGCGAGCAAGCCCCGGTGGTGCTCGATGGCCGGCCCGTGGCGGAATTCCGCAAGATGAATATCCCCGGCGCCATCTGCTGCCCCAACGGCGAGCTGGCTTACCGGCTGCGCGACCTGGTGCCCGACCCGGCCACGCCGATCGTGGTCAACTGCGCCGGCCGCACGCGCAGCATCATCGGCGCGCAAACCCTGATCAACTTCGGCGTGCCCAACCCCGTGTTCGCGCTGGAAAACGGCACCCAGGGCTGGTACCTGAACGATTACAAGCTGGAGCACGGCGGCACCCGGCGCTATCCCGACAGCGCCGCGCCTGCGGGGCTGGACGCGGCCCGGGCCGCCGCGCAAACGATGGCGGTGCGCTTTGCGGTGCCGCACATCAACGCCGCCGAAGCGGGCGCGTGGCTGAACGACCGCTCGCGCACCACCTTCCTGTGCGACGTGCGCACGCCGGAGGAATACAGCGCCGGCTCCGTGCCCGGCGCCCAGAACACGCCGGGCGGCCAGTTGATGCAGGCCACCGACCAATACGTGGGCGTGCGCCGCGCGCGCCTCGTGCTGATCGATGCCGATGGCGTGCGCGCCACGGTGGTGGCGAGCTGGCTGCGCCAGATGGGCCATGACGCCGTGGCGCTCGAAGGCGGGCTTGCGGCTGCGCTTGCCTACGGCCTCGCCGCGCCCACCGGCCCCGTGGCGCCCTCCCGTGCCTTGCCGGGCATCGACGCCCCCGCGCTGGCGGCTGGCCTGGCCGTGCGGCGGCTGCTGGCGCTCGACGTGCGCGCCAGCATGGCGTATCGCGCCGGGCACGTGCCGGGCAGCCGCTGGTCGATCCGCCCGGTGTTTGCCCGCGATCTCGCCGGCGTGCCGCGCGACACGCCAATCGTGCTGATCGGCGATGACGATCAACCGGGCATGGCCACGCTGGCCGCCGCCGAACTGGCCGCACTGGGCTATAGCGACATCAGGCTGCTCGCCGGTGGCGCGGGCGCCTGGCAGGCGGCGGGCCATGCGCTGGCAAGCGATGCCGGGCATGGCGACGCGGCAAGCAGCCTGCCCGATGCGCGCTGCATCGATTTCCTGTTCTTCGTCCACGACCGTCACGACGGCAACAAGGAAGCCGCGCGCCGCTACCTGGCCTGGGAAACCAACCTGATCGGCCAGCTCGACGCTCAGGAACTGGCCACTTTCCGCTTCGCCTGATCCGCACAGCGTCCTTCCGACATGACCCGCCATCAGCGACCGAGCCAGTCACGCAGCCACCTCCCGCCCCTCGCGGCGGGCAACCGTGCGCATGGCTGGCAAGGCGAGTCGCGAGGCATTGATTCCCATCCGGCTCGACGGTGCAGCGCCAAGGGGACACCCCGGCATGCCGGGGACACAGGGGCAAGAGGCAAGTGGCAGCGACCGGTATGCCAGACCGGCCACCGGGCCCACGAAAAACCTGCCCAGCCCCCTTCGCTCTGACATCTCTCTACATCACAGGGGTTTTTCATGCCACGCATCCAGCAAGTCCTGACCCGCACCTTCGCCACCGCCGTCACCATCACCCTCGCCATGGCCGGCGCCCCCGGCAGCGCGCAACCACTCGCGCCGGTCGGCGGCTTTCCCTCGCAGCCGCTGCGCTTTGTCTCGCCGTTTCCCGCTGGCGGCGGCAACGATGCCGTCACGCGCATTGTCACCACGCGGCTCGGCGAAGTGCTGGGGCAGACCGCCGTCACCGACAACCGCGGTGGCGCCGGCGGCAATATCGGCACGCGCTTCGTGGCCGAGGCCAAGCCGGACGGCTACACCCTGCTGACCTCGCAGGTGTCGGTCATGGCGGTGAACCCGACGCTGTACAGCGCGCCTGGCTTCGACCCGATCAAGAACTTCACGCCGGTCACCCAAATCAATGCGGCTCCGCTGGCCATCGTGGTAGCGGCCAACGCGCCATGGCAGACCTTTGCCGAACTGGCCACGCAGGCCAAGGCCCAGCCGCAAAAGATCACCTTTGCCACGCCCGGCAACGGCACGCTCTCGCACCTGGTCGGCGTGGTGCTGGACAAGGATAGCGGCATCGCCCTGCAGCACGTGCCCTACAAGGGCGCCGGCCCGGCCATCAATGACCTGCTGGGCGGGCAGGTGAACGTGCTGATCACCTCGACCTCCTCGGTGGCAGGCTTTATCCAGGCCGGCCGCATGCGCGCACTGGCGGTCACCAGTCCGCGCCGCCTGGGCGTGTTCGCCAAGGTGCCGACGCTGGAGGAACTGGGCTATCGCAATGCCCGTTTCGAGGACTGGTACGGGGTGTTCGCCCCCGCCGGCACCTCGCCCGAGCGCGTCGCCTACCTGAACCGCGCCATCGTGCAGGTACTGCAGATGCCGGAGGTGGTGAAGCTGATCAACGAAGGCGGCAGCGACGTGGTGGGCAACAAGCCGGAGGCATTCGCCGCGCAGCTCAAGGGCGACATCGCGCGCTGGTCGCAGATCGTCAAGCTCTCCGGCGCCCGCGTGGACTGATCCGCTCGCAGCCGGTGCAGGCGGCATGGCTCTTGCTGCTGCCTGCCACCGCAAGTTGTCACACCAGCCGCGCCACCCTGGCGCGGCACCCCAACAGGCCAAGCCATGAAGCCCAGCATCCTTACCCACCTCGCGCATGCGGGCCGCGCCAGCGCCGTGGATGGCGGACAGCCCGTCAACCCGCCCGTGGTGCGCGCCAGCACCGTGTTGTTCGACTCGGTGGCGCAGATGCGCGAAATGCGCTCCCGGCGCGGCAGCGAACGCCTGTTTACCTACGGCGCACGCGGCAATCCCACGGCGTTTGCACTCGAAGACATGGTCACCGAGCTGGAAGGCGGCTACCGCACGCGCCTGTTCCCCAGCGGGCTGGCGGCCGCCGCGATGACGCTGCTGGCCTACCTGCGCCCCGGCCAGCACGTGCTGCTGCCCGATTGCGTGTATGAGCCGGTGCGCAAGCTGGCCGAAGGTTTCCTGGCGCAGCACGGCATCGCCGCCAGCTTCTACGCGGCCGATGGCCACGACCTGCAAGCCAGGCTGCGGCGCGAAACCCGGCTGGTATACGTAGAGGCACCCGGTTCGCTGGCCTATGAAATGTGTGACCTGCCAGCCATCGCCGACATCGCCCACCAGCACGGCGCGCTGGTGGCGGCTGATAACACCTGGGGCTCCGGCCTGCTGTACCAGCCCCTTGCGCTCGGCGCCGATATCTCCCTGATGGCCGCGACCAAATACCTGTCCGGGCATTCGGACGTGATGATGGGCACGGTCTGTACCGTTGAAGCCGCCTGGCCCGCACTCGCCGCGGTGGCCGACGCCTTCGGCATCAGCGTCAGCCCGGACGACGCCTACCTGGTCCAGCGCGGCATGCGCTCCCTCGGCGCGCGCCTGTCCCAGCACGAGCGCAGCGCGCTGACGGTCGCGCACTGGCTGCGCACCCGCCCCGAAGTGGCGGAGATCTTCTGCCCCGCCCTGCCCGGCGACCCCGGCCACGCGCTGTGGCAGCGCGACTGCCGCGGCACCAACGGCCTGCTGTCGTTCTCGCTGCGCGCCGCGGCACCGGACGCCGCCGAACGCTTCATCGACAGCCTTGCACTGTTCGGCATCGGCGCCTCCTGGGGAGGCTTCGAAAGCCTCGCCGTGGTCGCCGACATGCGCGGCGCGCGCAGCGTCACCGACTGGTCCAGGCGCGGCCAGGTGATCCGGCTGCATATCGGGCTGGAGGATGTGGATGACCTGCTAGCGGATCTGGCGCGGGGATTCGAGGTGATTGGCGGCGGCCGGGTTGCCGGGCGGGCGTTGGAGGCGCGCCTGGATACGGCGTAGTGAACCAATCTGCGTCCCGTGCTAGCATTGCATGCATTGCTAGCACAGGAGATTGACATGGCGACACTGACCATCCGTCATGTGGATGAGGAACTCAAGGCACGTTTGCGCATGGAGGCCGCGCAGCACGGCCACTCGATGGAAGAGGAAGTTCGCGCCATTCTGCGGCGTGCGCTGAACAAACCCCCTGGCCCCGGCGCATTTGGAAGTCGACTGCGCCAGCGATTCGCAAGCCTGTCCGATCCAGGGCTCGAGCTTCCACCGCGCGACGACCAACCGCGGGCCGCGGATTTACCCGAATGATCGTACTCGATACCAATGTGCTATCCGAATTCATGCGAGGCCAGCCTGAGCCAGCGGTCATACGTTGGCTCGACCTGCACTCACAACATGAATACGCGATTACTGCGGTGACTGTTGCTGAACTTCTATATGGCATTGCCCGTTTGCCCGAAGGGCGCAGGAAAGGCGGGCTCCAGGAGGCGGCACTCCAAATGATCGAAGATGAATTCGCGGGCATGGTACTTCCATTCGACGAACATACGGCCCCCCATTACGCCGCAGTCGTAACTCAGCGGGAACGATCTGGACGGCCCGTCAGCATGGCAGATGCGCAAATTGCAGCTATTTGCCGTCACCACGGCGCCGTGCTTGCTACTCGCAACGGCAAGGACTTCGAAGGAATAGGCCTGAGCCTGGTGAATCCTTGGCTCGAGTAACGTCGAGCGTGTCAGCGCAAATACGCAGCGCTAAGTCCTGACCGTTTCCCTCGCAAGCCCACCTTGCGATCCGCCGCTTCGCACAGGCATACAATGCCGGCTTTTGCCCTTGCGCCCCGCGATGCCCCCACCCCTGACCGAAAGCCACTCCGCCGTTTTCTCGCCCGAGGAACAGGAGAGCTTCTATCGTCTCATCGCGTCGCGCCGCGACATGCGGCATTTCATTGCGGGCGCGTCGGTCGATGAAGCTGTCCTGATGCGCCTGCTGAGGGCTGCGCACAGCGCGCCTTCGGTGGGGCTGATGCAGCCGTGGCGCTTTATCCGCGTCGCCGATGCCGCCTTGCGCAAAGAGATCGCCGCGTTGGTCGAGGCCGAACGGCAGAAGACCGCCGTGGCGCTGGGCGAGCGCGATGGCGAGTTCCTACGGCTGAAAGTGGAAGGCGTGCGCGAGTGCGCCGAGCTGTTGGTGGTGGCAATGGCACCGGATGACGGCACCGTGTTTGGCCGGCGCACCATGCCGCGCGAGATGGCGCTGTGCTCGGCGGCCTGTGCCATTGAAAACCTCTGGCTGGCGGCGCGCGTGGAAAACCTTGGGCTGGGCTGGGTCTCGATGTTCGCGCCCGACGCGCTGGCTGCGCTATTGCGGTTGCCGCCGGGTGGCCAGCCTATCGCCATTCTCTGTCTCGGCCCCGTGCAAGCCTTCTACCCCGCGCCAATGCTGGAGCTGGAAGGCTGGCGCCAGGGCCGCCCGCTCGCGGACCTGATGTCCACGGACACCTGGGACCGCCCGGACGCCTGAGGCCCCATCCATCGGGCCACTCAAGGCGCCACTGACGGTTCCCGTTTCATGCAGCGCAGCACGAAGGTGGAATGGCTGTGCCGCAAGCCCGGTAGCTTGTAGAGCTTGTGGCGCAGGAATTCCTCGTACCCTTCCGTGCCCGCCACCGCCACCTTGATCAGGTAATCGTATTCGCCGGTGAGCAGGTACGCTTCCATCACTTCCGGCAATTCGGCCAGCGCTTCGCCGAAGCGATCCAGCATGTCGTCGTCATGCCGGTCCAGCGTGACCTCGATCAGCACGGTGTCGGGCAGGCCGAGCGCCTTCTGGTTCAGCAGGGCCGCATAGCCCTCGATCACACCGCTTTCTTCCAAAGCGCGCACGCGGTTCCAGCACGGCGTGGGCGACAAGCCGACCTGCTCGGCCAGCTTGAGGTTGGAGAGCCTGCCGTCGCGCCGCAGCGCGCGCAGGATGCGGCGGTCGGTTTCGTCCAGTTTTGGGGAGGTTGCCATGTCTTCTGCCGATGATAAGGAAGGAATCACCCATAACTCTATCATCAACAGTTAATTCATCTCCAAATTGATCAGAACTGGAGGCAATAAAGAAGCCCATTCTGAGGTGGCGCTGGTAAATTTGTCGCATGCCTTCCCGGCCACAAACCCCAACAAACTGCCGCCGATACCATGTCAACCTTGAACCTCGCCCTGCGGCTGGACCGCACTGACCTCTTCGGCGCCGTCGAATGGACGCTGGCCAACGCCCGCCGCACCGGCCTGCACCTGATCGACCTGTGCTTCGGGCAAGCGGCCGCGCCCTACCAGCTCACGTTGTCGGTCGGAGCGGAAGATGCGGACCGGCTGGATCTGTTCGTCAGGCGGCTGGAAAACGGCGTGGACGTGCTGGAGGTCTTCGAGATTGCGGCGCCGGGCGAGCGCGCTGCCGAGGCGCCGGCGCACGTCGAGGCATGGCGTGACGCGGTGGAACCTTCGCTGGCATTGGCCTAGGCCGTCGCCAAAGAACGGGTCCCGGTACGCAGTCCGGCACCGCGCCCACCGGATTCAGCGCTGCTCGAAGCTGCGCGTGAAGTAGACCAGGCCGGCCTGCTCGCGCAAGCGGTACAAGGAGGCCGGGCGGCGCCCGGTCTCTTTTTGGGCGCCCAGGTCTTCCAGCAAGTCCGCGGCGAGCATGCGGGTGCGGAAGGCCTTTTTTTCGAGAGGGCGGCCCAGCACGATCTCGTAGACATGCTGCAGTTCGCCTAACGTGAACGCGGCCGGCAGCAAATGCGCGGGCAGCGACGTGTACTCGGTCTTGCCCCGCACGCGCCCGAGCGCCGCGCTTAGCAGCGTGGCGTGATCAAAGGCTAGCGGCATCCCCACGCCATCACCCTCCACCGGCGCCCAGCGCAGGTCGGCGGCGTTGCCGCCTTTCTGCAAGGCCAGCGTGTCATCCGCCAGCAAGGCAACGTAGACATGGGTGGTGGACCATCCGCGCGGATCGCGCGTGGCGCTGCCCCAACTGCCTACCTGTTCCAGATAGGGACTATTGACCCCGGTCTTCTCCGCCAGCTTGCGCAACGCGCAGCCCTGTAGATCCTGGTCCCGTTCGATATCGACAAAGCCGCCCGGCAAGGCCCATTGCCCGGGAAATGGCTCACCGGACTGTTCCGGCCGCTGCACGAGCAGAACCTGCAGCGCCCCCGCACGGATCGTCAGGATGACCACGTCGACGGTGGTCAAGGGGCGCGGGAATGCGGCGGTGGTGGGTTTAGTCATAGGGCGGGCGTTCCTGGAAGGAGGTGGTTTGAGCGGTTCGAGCGGTTCAAGCCATTCACGCCGGATTATAGATTGACAAGTGTCTCAGCCACACTTATATTAGTGGCACAGACACACTTAATGCCAGGCGCCCAGCACGGGCGAATCCAACAACACCACCGGAAAGGACCACCATGTTCGGCATCCGATTCATCAAGGCAGATCCCACCACCTATCTGATGCAGATGAAGAGCGGCAAGATCATCCGCGAAGGCAGCGGCCAGTCGTTCTACTACTACGCGCCCACCACATCCCTCGTTGCGGTGCCCGTGGGCAGCCAGATCCTGCCGTATATCTTCGAGCTGATCACGACCGACTTCCAGTCCGTCACCGTGCAAGGCAACCTCTCCTACCGCATCACCGAGCCGCGCAAGACGGCCGCCATGCTCAATTTCGCGCTCAAGCCGGACGGCCGCAACTACATCTCCGAGGATCCGCAGAACCTGCGCACCCGCGTCGAGGGCGTGGTGGAGGTACTGGTGCAGCAGGCCGTGAGCGCCGAAACGCTGCGCTCCGCGCTGCAGGCGTCCGACCGCATGGCCCGCCAGGTCGAAGGCGCGCTCAAGGCGCATCCGGACGTGCTGGCCCTCGGCCTGGAAATCCTGTCGTTCTCGATGGTGGCCGTCAAGCCGCGCGCCGAAACCGCGCGGGCGCTGGAAGCCGAGGTCCGCGAGCAGATCCTGAAGGCCGCCGACGACGCCATCTACGCCCGCCGCAATGCCGCGGTGGAAAACGAACGCGCCATCAAGGAGAGCGAGCTCGACACCGAAGTCGCGGTGGAGCTCAAGCAGCGCACGATCCGCGAAACCCAGATGGAAGCCGAAGCCGCGGTGCAGAAGAAGCAGGCGGAACTGGAGGCCAGCACCATGGAGGCGCAGATCACGCTGGAAGCGCGCCGCAAGGAGTTCGTGGGCCTGGAGGCCGACAACACACGCACCACCGCCGAGGCCGAGGCACACCGCCTGGGCGCCGTGATGCAGGCCTTGCAGGGCGCCGACGCGCGCATCGTGCAGGCGCTGGCCGCATCGGGCATGGCGCCGGGCCAGTTGATCGCGCAGGCCTTCGGCGGGATTGCCGACAAGGCCGAGAAGATCGGGCAGCTGAATATGTCGCCGGAACTGCTTCAGTCGCTGCTGGCACCGCAGAGCAGCGGCCGCGCAAAATAACCGAAGATCAGCGCAGCTTCAAGATGCTTCAAGACGCTTCAAGACGCTTTAAGCGGTATTAAGTAGTTAAGAGAAAAAGGAGCCAAAACAATGAGCGCAAGCGCCGATCGCAAGGTAGTGCTGGTGACGCGCAAAACACGGCTGGAAGAGTTGCTGGCGCGCTACCACTCGCTGGCGCAGGCACGCTTCTACCTGGAACACCTCGGCGCGGACATCACCGATTACCAGCGTGAGCACGACACCTATCTTGCTGCGCGCGAACAGGTGGCCGCCGTGCTGTCGCGCTACCTGCGCCGGCAGGTGGTGGACCGCCAGTTCCTGCCCAACTTCCTGTTCGGCCCGGAGGACATCGTGGTGGCCCTGGGCCAGGACGGCCTGGTTGCCAACACCATGAAATACCTGAATGGCCAGCCGCTGATCGGCGTGAACCCGGATCCGGCGCGCCACGACGGCGTGCTGCTGCCATTCAAGGTGGGCGACCTGGCGCGTGTGCTGGCCGAAGCCATGCAGGACCGCCGCCCCGCGCGCCCGGTCACCATGGCGCGCGCCGAACTGTCGGACCAGCAGGTGCTGTACGCGGTCAACGACTTCTTTATCGGGCCGCGCAGCCACACCTCGGCGCGCTACGAGATCCAGCTCGGCGCGCGCAGCGAGGTGCAGTCGTCGAGCGGCGTCATTGTCTCCACGGGACTTGGCTCCACTGCCTGGCTCAAGAGCATCGTCACCGGCGCGCGCGCCATTGCGCAGCCAGACGGTGGCGCCGACGTAGCCTATCAACCCTTGCCATGGGATACCGACCGGCTGGTGTTTGCGGTGCGCGAGCCCTTTCCGAGCCGCGCCAGCCAGGCCACATTGGTTTATGGCAACGTGCCGCGCGGCGAGCAGATCGTGCTGCGCTCGCTGATGCCGGAAACCGGCGTGATCTTCAGCGACGGCATCGAAGCCGATTTCCTGCAATTCAACGCGGGCACCGAGGCCCGCATCGGCGTGGCCGAGCGCAGCGGGCAGCTCGTGCAGTAGGGCCGCCCCTTATTCGCCCTCCGGCAGCAGTTCGATCCCATCCAGCTCGGCCGCGCAGGTATCGCGCACGATGGAGACAAAGTCGCGCACATAGGGGCGCTGCGCGAGCGGCGCCGGCGTGGTGGCATAGAGCTCGCTCCACAAACCCTTGGCGCCGATGCGCTTGGCCAGCACGTAATCGTGGTCGACGTAGTTCTTCACGCCCCAGTTGGGCAGCGCGGCCACGCCGCGGCGGCTGGCCACCAGCTGCAGCACGGCCACCGTCAGCTCGGCGGTGCGCCGCTGCAGCTTGATGCCGGCGGGCTCCAGCACTTCGCGGATCAGGTCGATGCGCTGCTCCGGCACCGGATAGGTGATCAGCGTTTCGCCGTCCAGGTCGACCGCCTCGATCCGGCGCTTGTTGCGCAGCCGGTGCTCGTTGGCGATCACCGCGAGGATCTCGAAGCGGAACAGCGGCGCCACCGCCAGGCCGCGCTTGGCCGGCGGCATCGAGCCGATCACCATGTCCGTGCGGCCCTCGGCCAGCAGCGCCAGGGGATCGGCGTGGAAGCCCGCCACCAGGTCCACCTCCACCTCCGGCCAGCGCCGGCGGAATTCGTCCATCACGGGCATCAGCCAGTCAAAGCAGGTATGGCACTCCAGCACGATGCGCAGCTCGCCGCGCGTGTCGCCCTTGAGCCGGGCCAGGTCGCGCTCGGCCGTGCTGATGGCCGCCAGCGTCTCGCGCGCCAGCGCCAGCAGCCGGTCGCCGGCCGGCGTGAAGCGCAGGCCCTGGCGGGTGCGGTCGAACAGCGGCAGGCCGTAGTGCGCCTCGATGCCTTTGATCTGATGGGACAGCGCCGACTGGCTGACGTGCACGCGCTCCGCGGCCGTGGCGAGCTTGCCGGATTCGGCAATCGCTACCAACGAGCGCAGGTGCCTGACTTCGATCACGGTTTGCTCCTGGAATGTGAAACATGGCGCCGGGATGGCGTGATATGAAATTGACTCATACGTTGATTAAATCTTATCGCTTGATTCATTTTACGCTGGATTCCACACTGTGCGCCATCGTCACATTCCCAATACCGAGCACTGCATGGCACGCACTCATATCGCTGGATTTCCGCGCATCGGCGCCCAGCGCGAACTGAAATTCGCCCAGGAGGCGTTCTGGCGCGGCGAAACGGACGAGGCCAGCCTGCGCCAGGTAGCGGCCGGCCTGCGCCAGCGCCACTGGCAGTCGCAGGCGCAAGCCGGACTGGACGGCGTGGCGGTGGGCGACTTCGCCTACTACGACCAGGTGCTGGGCCTGAGCGCCTTGCTCGGCGCCCTGCCCACGCGTTTCGGCTTCGACCCGACGCAGCTGAGCCTGGCCCAGTACTTCGAGCTGGCCCGTGGCAACAAGGCCCAGCCCGCCATGGAAATGACCAAGTGGTTCGATACCAACTACCACTACCTGGTCCCGGAACTCGGCCCCGATACCCATTTCGACGGCGGCGTGGACTGGTTCTTCGATGAAGTGGAAGAAGCGCTGGCGCTGGGGCTCAAGACCAAGCCGGTGCTGATCGGGCCGGTCACCTACCTGTGGCTGTCCAAGACCCACGTGGACTGATTCGACCGCCTGAGCCTGCTGCCCAGCCTGGTCGCCGCCTATGGCCGCATCCTGGCCCGCCTGCGCGAACGTGGCATCGAATGGGTGCAGATCGACGAGCCCGCGCTGTGCCTGGACCTGGAGCCGGCATGGCTCGATGCCTATGACAGCGCCTACGCCGAACTGGCCAGGTCCGGCGTCAAGCTGCTGCTGGCTACCTACTTCGACAGCGCCGCCGACCACGCCGCGCGCGCCGCCGCCCTGCCGGTGCAAGGCTTCCACATCGACCTGGTCCGCGCGCCGCAGCAGCTCGACGCCTGGCGCAAGGTGCTGCCGGCCGGCGCGGTGCTGTCCGCCGGCGTCATCGACGGCCGCAACATCTGGCGCACCGACCTACGCCGCGCGCTGGCCGCGCTGGCACCGCTGCATGCCGAACTGGGCGAGCGCCTGTGGGTCGCGCCGTCCTGCTCGCTGCTGCACGTACCGGTCTCGCTAGAGGCCGAGCGCAAGCTCGATGCGGAAATCAAGACCTGGCTGGCCTTCGCCACCGAGAAGCTGGCCGAGGTCAGCGTGCTGGCCCGCGCCTTGAACGAAGGCGAGGCAGCGGTCGCCGCCGAGCTGGCCGCCGCCGATGCCGCGCTGGCCTCGCGCCGCAGCTCGCGCCGCGTGGTTAACCTGCAGGTGCAGGCACGCGTCGCGGCAGTCACCGCTGCCATGGCGGAGCGCAAGAGCCCGTTCCAGACCCGCATCGAACACCAGCGCGCCGCGCTGCAGCTGCCGGCACTGCCGACCACCACCATCGGCTCCTTCCCGCAGACACCGGCGATCCGCCAGACCCGTGCCGCCTACCGCCGCGGCGACATCGGCGCGCTGGATTACCTGCAGCGCATCCGCGGAGAAATCGAGACCGCCGTGCGCAAGCAGGAAGCGCTCGGCCTGGACGTGCTGGTGCACGGTGAAGCCGAGCGCAACGACATGGTCGAGTATTTCGGTGAGCAGCTGTGCGGTTACACCTTCACCGAAAACGGCTGGGTGCAAAGCTATGGCTCGCGCTGCGTCAAGCCGCCGGTGATCTACGGCGATGTGTACCGCCCCGAGCCGATGACGGTGGAAACCACGCGCTATGCGCAATCGCTCACCGACCGTCCGATGAAGGGCATGCTCACCGGCCCCGTCACCATGCTGCAATGGTCCTTCGTGCGCGACGACCAGCCGCGCGCCACCACCACGCTGCAACTCGCGCTGGCGATCCGCGACGAGGTCTCGGACCTGGAACAAGCCGGCATCCGCATCATCCAGATCGACGAGCCCGCGCTGCGCGAAGGCTTGCCGCTGCGCAAGGGTGACTGGGCCGCGTACCTGGACTGGGCCGTGCATGCGTTCAAGATCTCGGCCGCCTCGGTGGCGGACGAAACGCAGATCCACACCCATATGTGCTACGCCGAGTTCAACGACATCCTGCCCGCCATTGCCGCGCTGGACGCCGACGTGATCACCATCGAAATCTCGCGCTCCGCCATGGAGCTGCTCGAAGGCTTCGGCGAGTTCGACTACCCCAACGAGATCGGACCGGGCGTGTACGACATCCACTCGCCGCGCGTGCCTAGCGTGCAAGCCATCACGCACCTGCTGGAACGCGCCTGCGAGGTCATTCCGCCGCAACGGCTGTGGGTCAATCCGGACTGTGGGCTGAAGACGCGCGCCTGGCCCGAAACCGAAGCCGCGCTGGCCAATATGGTCGCCGCCGCGCGCAGCCTGCGCGAGCAGATCGGCAAGGACAGCGCGACCAAGTGGCAGCGCGCCACCCGCCGCACCGGGCTGGGCGTGCACGCCGCAAACCATGGCGCCGCGCACGCAGCGGGTTGCGCCGATTGCGCTAGCCAGGCGGCCTGATCCGCGCCCTGCCAGGTCCGATCAAGCGCCACCAAGCCTTACCAAGCCAACGGGCCGGCATGCATCGCATGCCGGCCCGTTGGCCGTCTTGCGTTCCCTTGCACGCAAAGCGGCAAAACGCCGCACCGCGACGGGCAGACTGCCCCCGGGTGCACGTTGCGGCAATGTGTCACATAGCGTACACCAGGCTTCCCTCCGTATCGTACGCGGCTATCCAAGCACGGTTAAAAGGAAAAGGCGCGGCCCAAAGCAGGCCTGGCGCCACAAGGGAAATCATGAAACGAGCCAGACACTGGAAGCAGCGCGCCGCCGCCCTGCCCGCCGCCGCCTTCACCACATTCACCACCGCCGCGCTCGCACAGGCTGGCGCGCCCGCCACACCCGATGCAACTGTCACGTTGCCTGTGGCGACCGTTACGGCCAAGGCCCCAGGCTCGCTCACCGCGCCGAACGTGCAGCAGCAACAACAGGCACTGGACCAGACGGCCGGCTCGGTCGGCTTTGTCGACGCCGCGTCCTACGGCGACACCTACGCCAGCAACCTGCGCGACGTGCTCAAGGATGCGCCCGGCGTGTATGTGCAGGAGCGCTACGGCCAGGAACTGCGCCTGTCGATCCGCGGCTCGGGCATTGCGCGCGGCTATCACGCGCGTGGCCTGGATCTCCTGCAAGATGGCGTCCCCACCAACTTTGCCGACGGCAGCGGCGACTACTACCAGATCGACCCGCTCGGCCTGAACGCGGCCGAAATCTACAAGGGCGGCAACGGGCTGGCTTACGGTACCACCACGCTGGGCGGTGCGATCAACTTCACCACGCCCACCGCGCTCACCGCCGATGCGCCCAACCAGGTGCGCGTCGATGGCGGCAGCTTCGGCACGGCGCGCGCCAGCGGCCAGGTCTCGCGCCAGATCGGCGCCTTCGACTTTCTCGCCAGCCTGAGCGTCAACCACTCGGACGGGTTCCGTGCGCACGAGCGCGGCCAGTACGAGCAGTTCAACGCCAACTTCGGCTATCGGTTCAACCCGGCGGTGGAAACCCGTTTCTATGTGGGCGCCTATATCGTCGACCAGCAATTGCCCGGCGCGCTGTCGCTCACCGATGCGCTGAACAATCCGAAGAAGGCCGCGCCGGCCGCGCTGTCCGGCGACCAGGCGCGCAACACGCGCACCGAGCGCGTGGCCAATGTCACCACCGTCAAGCTAGACAGCGGCCAGCTCGATTTCAGCACCTGGGTCATTCACAAGAGCCTGTACCACCCGATCTTCCAGGTCATCGACCAGGACTACTGGACCTATGGCTTCGCGCCGCGCTACACCGGCACGCAGACCATCGGCGGCCTGCGCAACCAGCTCATCGTCGGCGCGCGCTTCTTCGGCGGCAACAACGATGCGCGCCAGTACGTCAACAACGCCGGCAACCGCGGCGGGCAGACGCTCAACGCCGCGCAGGATGCGTACAACTACGAGGCCTATCTCGAAGACCGCCTTTACGTGACCCCCACCATCGCGCTGATGGCCGGTGCCAAGGCCTACCGCAATGTCCGCCGCTATCAGGACTACGGCGGCCTGCCGGCCAATCCCACGGCCAAGTCCGATAGCGCCACCTACAGCGGCGTGAACCCGAAATTCGGCGTGCTGTGGGAGCCTGCGCCTGACGTGCAGGCGTTTGCCGACATCACGCGCAGCGCGGACGTACCCGACTTTACCGACCTGAGCCAGACCATGGCCACCACCACCCGCTTTGTGCCGCTGAGCGCGCAGCGCGGCTGGACGCTGGAGCTGGGCACGCGGGGCAAGCGCGAACGTTACTCCTGGGACGTGACGGCCTACCGCTCGCTGGTGCGCGACCAGTTGCTGCAATACACCACCAACCCGAACATCCCGGCCGCGACCTTCAACGCCAACCGCACCACGCTGCAAGGCGTGGAGCTCGGCGTCTCCGGCGACGTGCTGCAGAACCTGTTCGGCTCCGGCGACAAGCTCACGCTGTCGCAACTGTGGAATTACAGCGACTTCCGCTTCGACAACGATCCGCAGTACGGCAACAACCGCATCGCCGGCGTACCCGAGCACGTGCTGCGCACCACCGTTGCCTACAGCCGCGCGGCCGGGCTGCGCGTTGCCGGGACCATCGACTGGGTGCCGGGCGGCGCCTATGTCGACTACGCCAACACGCTGCGCACGCCTGGCTACGTGCTATTTGGCCTGCAGGCCAGCTACGCATTCCAGCGCGGCGTGACGGTGTTCCTGGATGCGCGCAATCTCGGCAACAAGCGCTATGTGAGCGACTTCAGCACCGTGGCCGACGCGCGGACAGCCAACACCGCAGTGTTCTATCCCGGTTCGGGCCGCGCGCTTTATGCTGGCATCAAATACAAGTTCTGAGCCCGCCTTCACTCCACCCGCATCACCGGCGGCGCGCTCCAGGTGCCGTCCAGCATCACCTGCCGGGGCCAATACACCCGCATCATCAGGTTGAAGCCATCAGGCGGCGCCGGCAGCCAGTTGGCCACCCGCTTGCCCGCCGGGCGCGCATTCTGGATATAGATATCGAGCGAGCCGTCCCGGTTGTACCGCAGCCGGTCACGGTCCCCGATGGCATAGCGGTTGAGCGGATTGGCGACAAACGCCTGCTTGTCGTTATAGAGCGTCAGTGACCAGAAGGCCGTGCCCGGCGGCATCTGGCCTTTGTTGAAATGCATGACGTAGCGGTTTGCCCCGTTCAACGGCTTGCCGCCGGCGTCGACCCGCGTGCTGGGATACAACGCATCCGCCGGCAGGTTGGCGCCAAGCCCAACCCGCGCCACCAGCGCGCGCTTGCCATAGGCCGTGCCGTAGTCGCCGAGATCCCGGTGCACGATCCATTTGCCATCCCCTTCGCCACTGCCGCGCTTGGCCATGGCCACGATGCCCGCCAGGGCGGTGGTGGCGCCCTCCTGCACCGCGCGGGCCGTCGATGGCTCCAGCGCGGTCACGGAGAAGGGCTTGCCCGGAACGATCCCGAGCTTCTTGATCGATTCCACCATGGCCGCATCGGCCGCGGCCGGAGGATTGGCCGGCAGCAATTCGGCGAAGCGGGTGAAGAATGCCTGCGCGTCCATTGCCGCCACCTGCTCAACGGGCGGCGTTTCCATATCCACGGGAACCGCTTCGGGCAGCATCGCATCGGCGGGCTTGGGCCGCGCCTTGCCGCCACGCTGCAAGGCGGAGAGCGGCGCCAGGCGATATTGGTCCTGCAAGCGGCGGACCGCTGCGTAATCCTGCTTGCCATTGGTTTGAGTACGGCCGATCAGCCACACCATCTCGGTCGGCGAGCGGATTTCCGTGACGCCTGGCGGCAAGGTGCCATTCCACATCGGCCCCGTGACAGCGTAGACCGCTTTTCTGGTGCCCGCGGTGCGCTTGCCCGGCGACGCGAAGACGTTGGTCCAGGCGTCCATCAGCGGCATCAGGTAATAACGCCCGTGCGTGTCGGGCAGCGCGAGGATCACCGGGCCGCCCGACAAATCCAGCCATGCCGTCGAATAGAGCGTATCGGCATTCGGGCTGACCACGTCGGTGAAGGTGGCGTCCGGGAAACTGCGCTTATGCGAGAAGGTATTGGCCGGCACGCGGGCACTCATGACCTCACGCGTGACATCCATCAGCACCAGCGGATAGGCATAGACAAAAATCTGGGCAGATAAAGCCTTGACCGCATCATCGGATGGCGGCGAAGCTGGCTGCGGCACCGCGGAAGTTTGCGGGCCCGCGGCGCAGGCAGACAACAGCAGACCGAGCGCAAGCGCGCTCGCAATTCGGCGTAGCGAAATAATCATGACCCCGGTTCCTCGTCGGAATGGCTACCTTCCATGGGCTTTTCGCCGACGAACGGGCGACATCGCTGCACAGAGGCGCGTCTATTTTCCCGAGCGATGATGTTCCCGGCAACCGGAGTTGTCAATTGCGCAACGGTAAACAGTGAGGGCAAACGCACCATTGCCCACCAACGCCCACCAACGCTTACCCCGCGCAATGCATTTGACTGGAAGCTGATGGACCGGCGCTATCTCTCATTACTGCTTCGATTACCTTGATGGTTATCTTGCCGATAAGAGCCGCCTGATGAAATTAATATGGCCAAGCCCCTGGAATCCATTATTGGCCCAACACATTCAGCCTGGATGGCTGCCCGGTAAAACCGGAGCCCGAGCGTGTTTGACTGCAGCGCCCCGCCCGAACTCTCGGCACCAAAGAAGTGCAATTCAAGCCACAAAAACAAAGCGACTCGGATTGTGCCGTCTGGCGGATCCGAAAGTAGTTTTGTCCGTTCGGTAACGCTCGGAAGCCGTAGATTCATAACACCGGACATGGGACCGCCCGCGTTTTCTTCCCTGGCAACGCTAATCGATGCCAGCGGCTGCCTGCGCAAGATCATCAGGAGGAAGGCCGGCAACGCGAGCCGCGCCTCGTCCGGTAGCGGCGGGCCATTTGTGGCCGGCCGCAACATGTCGCCCCCTTCCCGGCCCTTGCACTGGGCGGAACGGGGCGGGAAGCGGAGCAACATGCGATGCATGACTACGACATCGACGCGGAGCCGCCCGGGCTCCAGGTATTCGAAGGCGTCGTGACTCGACATCTGCTCGACGAGATCAATGCGACAATCGACGCCAGCCGGCAAACGTGGCGGCCCGCAGATGGCCGCCGCGCCACGCAGGCAGCCGTGCAATTTGCAGACATGCTGCGCCAAAACGAGGGCTTTCAGCTGGCGGAACGGCAGGCCTGCGAGATCTCAAGGCGATGGGCGCGCAAGGCCGGCTGGGAACTCAACGGCGAGCCGCCACTGTGCGTACTGCGCTGTGTCAATAGCGGCTTGCCCGCCCAGAGCCACTTGCGGCATTACGACTCCCATATCCTGACGCTGCTGATTCCGCTGCAAGAGGCGCAGGCCACCCAGGAAAACGGGGACCTGATCATCTACCGGCGCCAGCGCCGTGCGGTGACGGCCTTGTCGAATATCGTTGCGAAGATCCGGCTGATCCTGTTGCGCAACCTGCCGTTCGTCATCCGCCGCGCGCAGACCTTCCGCCATCTTGCCAAGCACCAGTGCGACCGCATCGCCTGTTTGCCGGGCAATGTCTATGCGTTCAACGGCTTCGTCACCCTGCACGCCAACCTGCATGCCGAGGCGGGCGAGCGCCGTTCCTTGATCGTCCACTATTACGATCCCGGCCTGACCGCCGGGCTCAGCACGGTGCCGCGCGCGTGGCGCGCGTTGCGCGACCGGCTGCTTGACGCGTTCCAGCACACCAGGCCGCGGGCCTGAAGCCACGTCCTCCTGTCATCCCCCATCGGTTCCGCTTGGGCGCCCGGATCATTTCGCCGATACTGGGTAAGCGGGTCGTCGCCCCGGCGGCGCCAGGCTGCGAATTGCATCTACGCGATCGATGGGACCGTCATGGCAACTGGCAGTGCGATGCTGGCCAAGCACCCCGACCTGTCGGCTGCGCAGGTTTATCTCTTCGCCTTTACCCTGGGCTGCACCACCGGCGTGGACTTCGTGGCGTCGTCCATGATGGGCGTCGCGGGCACCCATATCCGGGGTGGCATTCACGCCTCGCCTGAGGATTTTCTCTGGAGCCTCACCTCCTATGCCGCCGCTGCCACCGTCGCCAATCTGGTGCTGCGGCGCATCGCGCAGGACATCAGCTATCGCGGATTCACGCTGCTCGGCCTGCTCATCGCCACCGTGGGCGCCGCGCTTTGCGCTGTCTGCAATACACCGCTCGAACTGAGCCTGGCGCGCGCGGTACAGGGTCTTGGGGCGGGTGGCCTGTTCACCGCGTCGCGCATCATCATCCAGCTGGTCGCCGCCCGTGAAGAGCGCCGGCCCCTCTTCCTGGGCTTCAACGCCGGCGGCATGGGCCTGGCGGCACTGGCCCCATGGATTTCCGCGGTGCTGGTGGAGGATGCGAGCTGGCGGATGATCTTCGTGGTCCAGGCCGCGATGTCGGTCGCGGCGATATTGCTGGTGCTGGTCTCGTATCCGCGCCGGCTCGCGGCCTCGCTGGCACCGTGGGAGGTAGACGTCGGCGGCATGGATTGGGTGACCGTGATCTTGCTGGGCACGGGCGCGCTGGTGCTGCTACACGGGCTGGGCGACCTGCGATTCTACGAGCTGGCGAACTCGCCGTCGGTAGCGATCACCCCGATCGTCGGGCTGTTGCTCATGGCTAGCGTCTTCATCCACCAGCATCGCCACCCCGATCCCTGGCTCAACCCCAAGCTGCTGTTCGGCCGCCGCTACCTGGTCGGGCTGGGCTTCTATACCTTGTATTACTTCCTCAACGGGCTCTGGGGCTATGTGGTACCTACCACGCTGCAGTCCGGGCTGGGCTTTACCTTCCAGACCGCCGGCAAGGTGCTCACCATCACTGGACTGATCGGCTTCGCGGGCCTTTGCGTCTTTACCTATGCCGGCGCCCGCTTGACGGGGCAACGCCGCTACATCGCGCTGGGGTATTGCATGTTTGCCGGCGCGGCCTGGATGCTGAGCCAGCGGATGATGCCGGGGGCTTCCATGGCCGTCCTGCTGCCGGCCCTGACCCTGCAAAGCCTGACCACGCCCTTCATCCTGGCATTGGTGGCGGGGCTGACCTATGCGGAATTCAGCGTCGAGGATTTTGCCCACGCCTATCAGTTCAAGAACATCGTGCGCCAGATCGCAACGGCCGGCGGCACGGGCGTGGCAAGCCTGTGGCTCCAGTATGGCGAGGCCATGGCACGCACGCAGCTGGTAGCGCGGATTACGCCCTTCGACCTGCCCGATGGTTATGACGCCGCCACGCTGGTACGCTGGTCGGCGCTGATCGACCAACAGGCGCAGCTGATTGCAGTGAGCAATCTGTTCGCGCTGCTGGCGGTAGCGTGCGTGGGCGTGGCGCTGATCGCCGTGGCGCAGCGCGCGCTGCGCTAAGTCGCGTCAAAGAAGGGACCGGAGGACTTGGCGGCGCACGGAATTGCGATGTAGATATGGATGCCGGACCGGCAGAAATCCCCCGAAGTGGCGGGATTGTGAGCGAACGAATGGGTTCTACAATGCGGCTGCGCGGGGCATATGCTTCGCCAGGCGAGCCGCACAGGAAGCACATCCATGACGCTTTATCTACTCGGATTCCTATTCTTCGAGGCCTTGTGGTTCTTCCCGTTCAGGAAGGTATTCAAGGCTGCCCATTTTGGTCCGCTCTACGCGTATCTGGCGCTGCTGCCGTTCATCGGGCCGCTGCTGTGCATCTGGATTCTCGCCTCACGCCCATGGCCACTGAAATCCAAGCTGGTCCGCACGTTCTCGCAGGTGTAGTGCGTGCGGCGGGCCGCTTGAACTAATCAGAAATCGTGGTCCCCCAGCATGACGGGGTTAATAGACGGGTCCGCAGACCACTTCTGCAAGGCCACTTCCTGGATGCGGTCGAGATTACGCTCGAAAATATCCAGGTGGCTGCCAATCTGGCCCTGGGCCAGTTCATCCAGCGCCGAGCGCGAAACAAAGCCGCTGCTGTCCACGCCGTTTGCCACAATGGAAAAACCGATTTGCTCGCCATCGTCGGACGGGGCCGGATTGCGTATCAGGAAGGCTGTCGACATCGTTAGCTCACGTTGATTCAGAGGGCGGATCGTAGCATGAGCGACTCCGCGCGATCGAGATGCACGATCAGCGTCATGCATGCCGTCATGGGAAGGGTATCGCCCGATTCCATGACCATCCCATCTTCCATGAGTATCTTCCTTGCGCACTAAAGAGCACCTGAAGTGCCGCTGAACGTGTATCACCGCCAGGAGACAAAAACATGGATCGTCGTCATTTCCTTACCACTGCGGTTGCAGCCGCCGCGCTCGGCGCAGCCCCCGCCTTTGCCAATGGCTGGCCAAGCCGCCCACTGCGGCTGGTCGTGGCCTACCCTGCTGGCGGCGGCACCGATGTGGTCGCCAGGCTGTTCGCGGACTTCCTTGGCAAGGCCCTTGGCCAATCGGTCGTGGTCGAGAACAAGCCGGGCGGCGCGACGATTCCCGCTACGCTCGACGTGATCCGCGCCAAGCCGGATGGCCACACACTGCTGATGACGCTCGGCTCCTCGGCCACTTCGGGTGCCCATATCAACAAGGTACCCTACGACCCGCTCACTGACCTGACCGCGCTGGCCGAAGCCGCACGGGCGCCCGTCTTACTGGTCGCCACCAGGAACGCGCCCTTCTCCACGCTGGCGGAGATGATCGCCTACTCCAAGAGCGCGAAGTCGCCGCTGCATTCGGCCTCGTATGGTCCGGGCACATCGTCGCACTTTGGCCCCCTACTGCTGAACAAGCTATCTGGCAGCCGGCTCGAACCGGTGTTGTACAAGGGTTCGGCTCCTGCCACGCAAGACCTGGTGGGTGGCGTAGTGCCGGTAATGATCGACGGGCTGACCACCGCCGTGCCGCTCTATCAGTCGGGCAAGACCAAGGCGCTGGCCATCACCACGCCGGAACGCTCCGACATGGCGCCGGGCGTTGCCTCGTTCCGTGAACTGGGGTTTCCGGGCATGGAGCAATTGAGCGGCTACTTCGCGCTGTTCGGCCCCAAGGCCATGCCGGCGGACGTGGTTGGCGCGGTCTCGGCGGCGATCCAGAAGGTGCTCGCCGACCCGGCCTATCACAAGCGGCTGTTCGCGGTCGGCGTGCTGCCGCCGCAGGCCATCACGCCGCCTGCCTTCGCCGCGCAGGTCAAGGCGGACTACCTGCGCTGGGGCGAGTTCATCAAGGAGATCGGCTTCACCATCGACGCTTGACCGGCAGCACGGCGACCGGCGCGCGCCGCGTCAGAGCCGCGCGGCAGCCGCCGTGAGCCAGGCCGCGGTCTGGTCGGGAATTGTGATCGGCAGCATGTGGCCGCCAGGGACAAGTTCGAGATCCAGCGCCGGCAGCTTGTCCTTCATCGCCTTGCCCTGCGCCTGCCAGTCGAGCACGGCATCCTCGGTCCCGTACAGGATGCTGATCGGCAAGGCCAGCGAGGCATAACGCTGCGCCATGGATGGCAGGTCCTCCTCCACGCTGACCATATCCGTCGAAGTGGCATAGAAGCTGCGCGGCCTCAGGCTGAGAAGGCCGCCGCCTGCGATGCCGAAGTCCTGCGGCAGCCGGTCGGGGCTGAAGATCAGTTCGACCATGGCCTTGCCGCGCAAGATAGACCGTGGGATCGCCCACGTCCATGCGATCACGCGGCGCATGGTGGCCGAGGAAATCGACAGCGTACGGAACATGGGCGGCACGCCCTCCACCGGATGCGTCAGCGGAGCAATCAACGCCAGCCCGCCGACCGTGCCGGGGTGATCGAGCGCAACGCCAAGCGCCACCGCCCCACCCAGGGAGTGCCCGACCAACAGCGGATTCTGCAGGTCTAGCGCACGGATGAACTTGGCCACGACCGCGCTCTGCACGCTCAGGCGGGCCGACATCGCCGGTGGCCGCGTCGAATGGCCCGAGCCGGGCCGGTCGACCAGGATCACGCGGAACCGGCCGGTCAGCTTTTCAAGCAGCGCATAGGAAAAATTGCCGGTCTGCCCCCCCAGCCCGTGAACCATCACGATAGCCGGGCCCTCGCCCTTGTCGATGTAATGAAGGCGGGCGCCATCGATCTCGATAAACTTCCCCTTGGGCGGCAGCGCATTTTCCACCTTGCGCGCAATCAGGCCGGAGAATGCCACCAAGCCAAGCAGAACGACGGCGCCCACGGCGACGCAGGCAATCAATATGGTCATTGTGTATATACCTTCACCGTTGAAATTCAACCTTGACGTTCAACCTTGACGTTCAAGCATTATCTGTCAGCCATCCACCGAGGCAGCCGTGCCCGCACGGCCGAAGGCCATCTCGCTGCCTTCCACCTTGCCGAACTTCAGGGCCATCAGGTCGAACAGGTAGTTCTGATGCACCTTCCACGGCCGCCTGGAGCCTTGCTTGGGCAAGATGTTGCTGGCCCGCTGGACATAGCCGGAGCTCAGCGAGAGCGAAGGCTCCTCATCGGATGCCTGATCCGTGCGGCGCGGCGCGCACCAGGCATGGCCCTTCGCGTCCATGTGATTGATCAGGCGGCACACGTAGGTCGACGAGAGCTCGGCCTTTAGCGTCCAGGAGGCGTTGACATAGCCCATGGCCACCGCCAGGTTCGGCATGTCGCTATACATCATGCCCTTGTACATGAAGGCCTGCGCCGGGTTCATTGGGGTGCCGTCCACCTCGAGCTTCATCCCCCCGGCCACCTTCAACTGAAGCCCGGTAGCCGTGATGATGACATCCGCGTCGAGCCGCTCGCCAGAGCGCAGCAGCAGGCCGGCCTCGGTGAACGACTCGATCTGGTCGGTGACTACCGAAGCCTTGCCTGAGCGGATGGACTTGAACAGATCCGAGTCAGGCACCAGGCAGAGCCGCTGGTCCCATGGCTTGTAAGACGGCGTGAAATGCTTGTCGATATCGTAGTCCGGACCGAGTTGCGCGCGCACCCCCTTGAGGATCTTGCTCTTGACCAGGTCTGGCTTCTTGCGCGAGAGATTGTAGAAGTACATGCCCAGGAGCACGTTCTTCCAGCGCGTGACGCGATGCGCCATGGATGCCGGCAGCCGCCGCTGCAACCATGCGGAGACAGCATCGCTGGACGGGCGCGCCACGATGTACGTTGGCGAGCGCTGCAGCATGGTCACGTGGGCCGCCCGCTCGGCCATCGCCGGCAGCAGCGTGACGGCCGTGGCCCCGCTGCCGATCACGACCACGCGCTTGCCGTCGTACACCAGGTCCGCCGGCCAGTGCTGGGGGTGCACCACACGGCCATTGAAGCGCTCCATGCCCGGCCACCCGGGCATATAGCCGTCCGCATAATCGTAGTAGCCGCTGCACAGGTAGAGAAAACTGCAGGTAAAACGGGCAGGCGTGCCTTGCGGGCCTACCGTGGCATCGACCGTCCACCTTGCGGTCTCGGACGACCACGACGCACGCAATACGCGATGGCCAAAGCGGATGTGCCGCTCGATGCCGAATTCCTTCGCCGTGCCACGGATGTACTCAAGGATCGAGTCACCATCGGCAATGGATTTTTCGCTTCGCCATGGGCGGAAGCTGAAACCCAGGGTGTACATGTCCGAATCGGACCGCACGCCGGGGTAGCGAAACAGGTCCCATGTGCCACCGATGGCGTCGCGCCCTTCCAGGATCGCGTAGGTCTTGCCCGGGCAACTGGTCTGCAGATGGTAGCCAGCGCAGATGCCGGAAAGCCCCGCCCCGACTACCAGCACATCGACGTGCTGCGCCGCTGCCTGCCCTGGTGCCTGCTCGTCCTGGCGCTCCGGCTCCGCCGTGCCGGCGTGAACATCGGGATGCGAGTGCTTCGCATTGCCTGATAGCATCGATCGTCTCCTGTTGGCCAAACCGAGCCGGCGCTTGTCGCGCCGAATTCTCACGGTGCGTCCGTGCTGTATTCAGACTAGACTAGGGTGTTCACCCTAATTAATCAACCGAGATTGCCAAAACTAGGGCTTACCCCTAACCATCTGCCGTGCAAACATGCAGATAACGGAATATGCAGGGAGTTATCAACCATGACGGTGCAAGTCGCGCCAGCCCGGCGCCCCAAAACGCGCGAGCGCATCCTTGACGCTTGCCTGAGCCTGTTCAACGAGCGCGGGCCAGTCGTCGTGACCACCGCGGAGATCGCCTCGGCGGTCGGCATACAGGAAGGGAATCTCTACTATCACTTTCACCGCAAGGAGCAAATCCTCGAGGCCCTGTTCGACAGCTTCGAGCGGGCGCTGCGCGACACCTCGGTCGCGGATCTGGCGCAAGGCGACGCACCCAACCGTTTCGCAGGCTACCTGAGCGGCTGGTTCAACCTGATGTGGGAGTGGCGCTTCTTCTATCGCGATGCGGCGTCCATCTACGGCCTGGCGCCAACGCTGAGGTTGCGCACCGAGGCGCTTGCCAACGACGGACAGCACCATGTCCGTCGCGTGTTCGGCGCCATGCAAGCGCAAGGATTGCTGCGCGCCACGCCCGAGCAGCTTGACCACTTGGTCGTCAACACGTGGATCGTATCGACCTATTGGATCGACTACCTGCGGTCCCGGCACGGCATCGATGCCATCAAGCGCGAGCACATCAATTGGGGCGCGTCGCAGCTCATGAGCCTGTTCTCGCCCTTCCTCACGCAGGTCGGCATCGGCTTGCTGAATATCCAGCCAAGCGAAGGCTGACGCAAGGCGCCGCGACCTCGAGAGGCGGCCCTCCACCGCCCTCTAATTGCCAACTCCGGCATGCCATGCCATTAAAGGCATGTAGAAGTCAATAAGGCAATTATCAATTTTTCTAAAAAAAGCCACTAAAGTCATTTTTGCTGTTTTTCTACAGTAGAATCCCGGCCTTGCGAGCGCGCGAGTCCTAAGACATTTCGGATTGAGTCCCAAGACATTTCCGAATACCCGCCAATGTTCATGGGCCGGCGCGTTCGCTTGAATGCGCGGCACCTTGCATCTCTCGCTGCCCTCCTTTCATTTTTGACTCTGCCCATGCAAGCTTTCCGACTTGTCGTTTTGCTGTTTACTGCCCTCGCGGCTACCCAGGCAGCCGCTGCCGACAGCGTCGCCTTTGCCGGCTTTGCCTATGCCGGCGACGCTCAGCAGATCGCGGCCCGCTTCCCGGTTACGCGACAGGTCGAGGCCGAGCTGACCGCCTCCGGCAGCGCGCCGAACAAGGCCATCAGCCGGTCTCTGGCCGCGCGCCCGCCCGCCAATTTCACGCTGTCCAGCGACGGCATGGCCAGCCTGAAGCATAGCGACCAGGCTCTCGCCACCGCACTGGTGGTGACCAGCGAGACCATCTCGTCCGAGCGCTTCGGCCGCCTGTACAAAGTGCTGGCCAACGTGCGTGGCCAGGCCCTGGTGTTCGACTTCAAGGCCATGACGGTGCTGCGCGCCTATCCGATCAATGTGACCTACCTCGACGTGCTCGACCATCAGCCCAGCGAGCGTGAGAAGCGCGACCGCGTCAAGCGCCTGCTGCTCGGCGGCGACAAGCCGGGCCTGTTCGATCGCTACGCTCAGGTCCTGTCGGGCGCGAAGCTGCCGTCGTCGGGCACCCGCTACCTGCAGGTATCGCAAGTCAACGTGGCGCCTGAAGCGCTGGCCCAGTTGCCCGAAGGCCTGAAGACGGGATCCGGCGTGGCCGAAGGCTGGCTCGCCGACATGTTCGGCGAAGCCCTGCTGGATAAGGCTGGCGTACCGATCCTGCCGTTCACCAAGGGCTATGCCATTGGCAATGCGATGGCGATGCGCTTCGCCGACGGCGAGGTCTTCAACCTCAAGCTGCCTGAGCCCGACTACACCATCCAGGTGGACCTGAAGGGCTTCAAGCGGGTCGAGTACGGCAGCTCTGCGGCCGGCACCAGCTACATCTATGCGGTGTACAGCCACGTCAAGCTGGGCGAGCCGATGTCCGGCAAGCAGTACCTCGATGCAGATTTCAAGAACGGCGAAGTGAAAGCCGTCCCCGTCACGCAGTCAGAGATCGACGATTTCCCGGCTTACGCGGATTCCCTGCGAGGCCTGTTCACCAAGCTGTCCAGTTCGCTGGGCGGCCAGGACAGCGACTGGCTGGCTGCGGCATCGTCGGGCGACAACGTTGGTAAACAAGTAGATGTCACAAGAGGAGTGGTCAAGTCATGCAAGTAATCCGTCAGCTCTGTTGGCTGTTTTTGTTCGCGTGCAGCCTGGCGTCGGCACAAGTGGTGTCATCCAAGGGCATGGCAAACGTGAAGTACGACAGTTCGGTGTTCTCGAGCAAGGCCAGCGCCGAGGACAAGGACCGCGCCTTCAAGACTGCGCAGGTCAACGCCATCGAGCGCTACTACGCCGAGAGCGGTGAGTCGCAAGCCGAGAATTTCGACAGCATCCGCGACAAGGTCGCGGCCAACCTCGACAAGTTCGTGCTGGGCGCGACCATCATCAGCGAGGAAGACAAGAAGGACGCCAGCCAGTATTCGGTGGTGGTCCGCGTCGACATCAACGTCGCCAAGCTGCGCAACGCGGTCAAGGGCGGCGCGGCTGTGGCAACGGCCTCGGACGCGCAGAAATCCCCGCTGACCTTCCTGTTCGTGGCGCGCCAGCAGGACTCCGTCAAGTCCTTCGATACGCGCGTCTACAAGCGCGCGGACATGAAGGAAAACGTCAACGAGAAGTCGACCCGCAACAGCTATTCGGCCAATGCCTCTGTCTCCGTCGAAACCGGCGGCAGCCGCACCCGCAAAGCGGATGACGTGAGCTGGCGCCTGGTGCCGTCGGGCAACCTGAACTCGGTGTTCACCGGCGTGTTCGCGCAGTCGGGCTTCCAGGTGGTGGAAGCCGCCTATGTCGAGCCCTCCTCGGGTGGCCACCTGCGCATCAGCGCGCTGGAAAACGACTACAAGAGCGGCAACGACCTGCAGCCCGCCACCATGCGAGAGGCCGTGCTGGGCCTGCAGACCGCCCAGGTCCCTTACCTGGCGCTCGGCACGCTCGACATCGGCATGCAGGACAGCGACCCGGTCACCGGCCTGACCCGCGTGTACGTGACGGTAACGGCCAAGCTGCTTGACGTGACCACGCGTTTCCCGCGCACGGTGTCGTCGGTCGGCCCGGTCCAGTACGCCGGCACCGGCCCGGACGCCAGCGTGGCACAGACCAACGCGCTCAAGCGCGCGGCCGATTCGGCAGCACGTGAGTTGGCGGCGCAACTGAACAACGCCAAGGTCCGCTAATTGCTCCCAGGCCGGCGCAAGCGCGTCACGGTACCGTACGGCCGGCCTCCCTACCCCTTTGCTTTCCCTGGAGAACAAACATGTTGAAGAAAGTCATCTCGATCGCTGCACTGTCCCTGCTGGCCGCTGGCCAGGCCCACGCCCTGCCTTCGCTGGGCAGCCTGACGGGTGGTTCGTCCTCGTCCAGCAGCGGCGCCACCGCCGATGCAAGCGGCGCGCAAGATCAGTTGTCCAAGGCCTACGTGGCTGCCGGCCGCGAAGTGCTGGTGGCCCAGTCCCACCTGGCGGACGCGGTTGGCCTGAAGGAACTGTCGGCCAAGGCAAAGGCGACCGCTGACGCGCTGACCGACGGCGCTACCAAGGGCAACCTGGAGGACTCCGACAAGCTGCAGAGCGAAGCCTCGGCCGCCATCGAAGCCAAGCTGAAAGACTCGAACACCAAGATCGATGCCGCCGGCAAGCAATCGTACGTCGAAGGCATGAAGCACCTTGGCCTGGGCGTGCTGCGCTATGTGGGCCTGCGTCCCAGCCTGATCGCCTTCAAGGATGCCGCACAGTCGCAACTCACCAGCGCATCGGTGATGGAAAAGCTGACGCTGACCAACAAGCTGTCGACGGGCACCTACATCGCTAGCGAAGCACCGGGCCACGTGACCCGCCTGGGCAGCACGCTGCAGGCTGCCACCGCATACGCGAAGAGCAACGAAATCCCCGTGCCGAAGGATGCCACCGCGGCACTCTCGGCCAAGTTCTAAGCCTGTTGCCATCGTGAACCAGAGCGGAACACTCCCCATGAAATGGCATCGTGCGCTGGCCGTCTGCGGCCTCGCATTGACGGTGTCGGTGGCAGGCTGCAAAGGCCGTGACGCGGAGCCGCCACCGGCCGCCGCATCCGCGGGCGCTTCTGCGCCGGTGGCAAGCGGCAGTGGCGCACCCGACGTGGGCCAGGTCGAAAAGGTGCGGGTCACCACCACCGGGCTTGGCCATACGCCGGCCGAAGCTATCGACCAGGCACTGCGCCAGGCCGTCATGCAGGTCAATGGCATGACCATCGAGCAGTCGTCGACGCAGTTCAAGTCGGTGCTGGGCCTGGCCGTGGGACGCGATCCGCTCACGCTGAGCTCGGCCGGCTTCGCGGAGCTGGTGAGCCAGAGCAGCCGTGGCGCCATCAGCAACTTCAAGGTGATCGAGATCAGCGAGCCCGGCCTGACCGAGCGCATGATCAAGGCCACCATCGAAGCCAATGTGGCCAAGTACAAGGCGCCGGCGGACCAGGGCAAGCTGCGCATCGCCATCGCCCCGCTGCGCGTGGACAGCCGCGCCGGCGGCGACACCGTGCGCATCGCCGCCGAGCTGCGCCAGCGCATTATGGACGCGCTGACGCAGAGCGGACGCTTCACCGTGCTGGAGCGCGATGTGGCACCGGAGCTCGGTGACGAAATGGATCGCATCTCGAACGGCCAGACCTCGGCGGACCAGTTCGCCAAGCTCGGCCAGGGACTCGGCGCGGACCTGATCTGGTTTGGCCGCGTCAATGCGTTCGAGCCGGGACGCCGCGCCAATGCAGATGGCGAGGCCGGCGTGCCAGGGCACTGGTCGGTCTCGCAGAAGTTCGTCAACGTGACCACCAGCGAAGTCCTGTTCAGCAATACCGCCAAGGGCGACGCCGGACGCGCGGCAGGCGAGCGCGTGGACGCCATGGAAGGCGCCGTCGTCTCCAAGGTGGTAGCCGATATCCTGGTGCGCCTCTACCCCGTCAGCGTGGCCTCCCGCGATGGCCACAACGTGGTCCTGAGCCAGGGTGGCCAGTCGGTGAGCAGCGGCACGGCCTATCAGGTCGTCATGCTGGGCAACGAGCTGCGCGATCCGCAGACCGGCCGCTCGCTCGGACGTACCGAGCAGGAGTGCTGCACCGTGGTGGTGGACCGGGTCACGCCCTCCTTGTCGTATGGGCATCTGGAAGACGTCAAGGTAAAGCTCGACGATATTCCAGCTGGCTCCCTGCAGCTGCGCGCGGAGATTCCGCCTGCGCCGCCGGCGGCTGATACCAAGCCCAAGAAAAAGGCAGCACCGCGCAAGGAAGAGTCCCTGGGGCCGCCCAAGAGCGACGCGAACTGGTGATCGGGTGATCGGGTGATCTGTTGAAGCCTTGGCGCCAGCCGGTCTGAAAGACGGCTCGCACGACAAAGCCGCACGCCGTCCTGGCGTGCGGCTTTGTCCATTCCGGGCGCCGCCTGCGTATGCCATCGCCATCGCCATCGCCATCGCCATTGACGACAAGCAAGTACGCCAGATGGTTCTAAGGTAAGAGTTGGCCCCCTCCTGCGCGACTTGCAGCTGGGGTTCTTTGAGTCACTTACCGGAGAGGAACATGTCAGTGACGCTCAGGTATTGGTCAGAAGACGGCGATGAGGAAACCGTCAATGTATCGTCCGCTCAACTCCTGTCTCAGATTGCGCCCCAACCCCCTTCGCGATCGCAGAAGCCGCCACCGGCCACTGAAGAAAAGCCGATCAAGTGGACCATCCCGGACGACCCGCCGGGCGATTTCGCCTAGCGCATAACGGCAAGGTGACAAAGCAAAAAGCCCGTGCGGCTTGAACCGGACGGGCTTTTGGAATCTGGTTGCGGGGGCAGGACTTGAACCTGCGACCTTCGGGTTATGAGCCCGACGAGCTGCCAACTGCTCCACCCCGCGATTGAGAATATACGCGGATTAGCGGCATCTGGATAGCCCTAATACAAAAAGAACTGAAAAGTGCTAGCGCCCATTCTTTTGGCGTGCGGCGGCCGCTCCATGTACGCTCGCGAATGCACGCATCCGCGTCAGCGGCACTCAGCTATTTTCATCGATCCACTGCTTCGCCCACGCGTAAGCCGCGATTTTTGCGTCGGCTGCCGTGGCGTGATTGCGGCCGATGGATTTGGAATCCTGCACTACCGCCCCGTCCTCCCAGATCGCGCATGACGCAATGTGCAAACCGTCCTTGATCGTCTTGCAGAAGACGTGGACTACGTACCCTTTGTACTCTGTGATGCCGCTTTCCATCTGTGTCCTGGCTCCCCTGCATGCTTCTCGTCGAAATCTCGCTGGATCCTAGCACGCGCAGGGTTATTCATTCACATCAGCGCCGGTGTATCCCCGACACGAAATGCCAATTGTCATTTTTTGCAAAATTGTCGAATAACCCCACCGCTGTGGGCAGGTGCCGCCAACGTCTCTTCCTGTAACCTGCGTGCGCAGCGTGGTCAGGGACTCGAAAACCCGCTGTATCTGCAGATAATAATGAATGGGAAATCCAATGGATATTAGAGAGGAATCCAGGTCGGGGATGAATCGCCGCACCCTGCTGACGCCCGCAGTTGCAGCCATCACGCTTGCCGTATTGAGCGCGTGTGGCGGAGGTGGAGACGGCGGCACGGCGACGACCCCGGCTGCCAAGGTAACGCTGCAAGGCGCGGCAGCCAGCGGCGCCTTCATGGCTAATGCCCTGGTCACCGTCTATGACGCTGATGGAAAGGTCGTGGGCAGCAACACGGCGGATGGCAGTGGCCATTTTGAATTCGATGTCACCGCATTCCGTGCACCGTTTGCGGTTGTCGCCACCGGCAGCAGCGGAGGCGACCAGCTGACCTATGTCTCGGTACTGGCGACCAAGCCAGCCAATGGCTCCGCCACCGTCAACGTGACGCCGCTGACGACCGCCGTGGCAGCGCTGCTGGTTGGTGGCAATCCCCTGGACCTGACGAAGTCGTCGGTGCTTGGCAGCAAGGCAAGCAGCGCCCAGGTGCAGCAGATCGTCGGCTTGCTGCGCGCCGTACTGGCCAATGTCACGAGCGATGCGGGACTGGACCCGACCGCCTTTGACCCGATTTCCACGCCCCTGAGCAAACAGGGAGAAGGTGCCGATAGCGTCCTCGACGTTATCCGGGTCACGCTGACCGCAAGCGGTGCAAAGCTGACCAGCACCGGCTCCGTGCTAGGCGACAACAATGCTGCGCACGAAGTCATCCTGACACCGGGCTCGCTGGCATCGCCTCCGTCCGCGTTGCCCAAGCCCGAAGTCAAGACCAATGCAGCAACGTTCGAAGGCATCCGTGCCGCCCTTCAGGCCTGTTTTGCGCTGGATCCCGCCGCCCGCGCGAATAGCACTAGCTTGCTTGGCGCTTGCAGCACCGCATTCTCCGGCGATTACCTGAACAACAGCTACACCGCTCGCGATGACCTGTTCACCCTGCTGGCTGCGAGCGACATGAAGGGCGCCAAGTTCGAGGCGCCGGTTGTCCTGTTCAATTCGACCAATGCCCAGAACCAGGCAACCGCACTGGTACGCCTGCCCTTCGTTCGCGCCGACAAATCCACCGACCACATCACGCGCCTTGTCACCAATCGCGCGCCTGCCGGCTGGCAGTTGACGGGCAACCAGCGCAGCTACGAAGCCGCGGTCACGCGGAGAATCAGCAAGGTCACCGAGTTGAATCCGCTATCGGCGCAGGGGATCGTATCGCGCTATGAGAGTGCGCTGCGTTTTCTGTTCAACCCCGCCCGGGGCGCAGGTACGAATGTGCACCTGGTACGGGTGACGGGCCCGGGATTGCCGGCTGCGGGCATTACCCTCTTATCGCCGTTTCGATCGCACAAAAGCAAAACCCCCCAGTACTTTCGTACTGGGGGGTTTCAAGGGAGAGCCTGGCGATTACCTACTTTCACACGGGTATCCGCACTATCATCGGCGTGGAGTCGTTTCACGGTCCTGTTCGGGATGGGAAGGGGTGGATGGGAAGGGGTGG